>JAEURH010000119.1 GCA_016789365.1 Anaerolineales bacterium | reverse complement strand
GACAATGGCTCTCTATGGCGTTGTAGCCCCCAAACCCATTGAAGCAGTTTCTGAAAAACCGCCATTCCCAACCATTGACTTGAAAACTTTTGACATCCGTACTCATCAACTTGCATCATATAAAGGGCTTGCAAACATTCCATTAGTTTTGTGGCTTATATTGCTTGCAGGTTCATTTATCACCTTTATAAAAAATATTCGTACATCCAAACATCTTCCGCTGATGCTTGGTTTACTTGGCACATTGGGATTTAACTTCATCATGCACCTGTTCTACGGCACAGAACTTTTCCTCTACACACCGTATTGGATGTATGCAATTGTGTTTTTCATCGCTTTATCCTTATCCGAATTTTCAGAAAAGACTTGGTTTCAAATTAGTTTGGGTTTAATCGTCTTTATCATTGCGATTAACAATTTTAATTTTATATTTTCTGTATTGAAAGCAATTGAACCATTTTATACAAATTCTTAAACATGACATGTCTCATCGTTGCCTTAATTAATAAAGAATCATTGTGTAGTCATTGTTCATAATCAACCAATTCCTTATGAAGACATGTCATGTTTTTTTTCAAGGTAAAATAAAGATATGCTCCTCGTCATTGATATTGGAAACACCAACCTCACGCTCGGCTTATACGAAGGCGATACACTCGGCGCGCATTGGCGTTTAGCCACTGACCATAACCGTATGCCCGATGAATACGGTTTACAATTTTTAGGCTTGCTACAAAATGCGGGAAAAACAGTTAAAGATATTACTGGAATTTCAGTAGCATCAGTTGTACCACCATTAACTGGACGAGTGATTCAAGCATGTGAAGAATATTTGAAACAAAAACCGTTGGTTGTAGATGCAGGCATCAAAACTGGAATCAAAATCCGTTATGAAGACCCGCGTGCAGTTGGTGCTGACCGTGTTTGTGATGCAGTTGCTGTTATCAAACTGTATGGTGGTCCCGCTTGTGTTGTTGATTTTGGAACTGCAACCACATTTAATGCCATTACAAAAGATGGTGAATATTTAGGTGGTGCCATCACTGCTGGTATTAACCTCGCGGCAGAGGCGCTGTATACTCGCGCGGCAAAACTTCCGCGCATTGATTTGCAACTTCCCCCTTCCGTAATTGGAAAAAATACTGTTCATGCTATGCAATCAGGTTTGCTGTTTGGATATGTCAGCATGGTTGAAGGCATGGTTGCACGATTCAAAAATGAATTAGGCAATGATACAAAAGTGATTGCAACAGGCGGGTTGGCAGAAGTCATCGCCAAAGAAACAAAAGTGATTGATATTATTTCCCCATGGCTCACGCTTGAAGGTTTGCGTTTGATATGGGAATTAAATCACTAGTATGAAAAAATTATTATTAACTTTTATTTTTCTGATTTCTGCATGCGATGGTGGGGTTACTAATAAAGAAGCAATAACCTCAACACCACCGAGCGTTTCATTTACTCCAGTAGAAACTCAAAAAAACTCAACACCTGTATTGCCTACTCAAACATTAATTTCAAACCCAATATGGATTCCTCAGGGTCCAAATGAGATTGTTGTACCGATTCTTTTATATCATCACATTACAGAATCTTCAACACATAGCCAATATTACATTGAGCCAAAAGATTTTGAAGAACAAATGCAATTGTTAAATCGTTGGGGATATACAACAATCACAACAACTATGTTGGTAGAAGCTATTCACAAAGGGTTATCACTTCCTCCACGCCCTATTATTATTACATTTGATGATAGTAATTTGGATAATTACAATATTGCATTTCCTATTATGCAAAAATATGAGTTTACAGGTGTGGTATATATTGTTGGTAGATATTTGGGTGCAGAAAATTTTATCAATGCACAACAAGCCAAAGAAATGGCGAATGCAGGTTGGGAAATTGGCAGTCATAGTATGAATCATGTGGATTTATCTACTATAACTTCGGATGAAAGATGGTATGAAATTCATGGCTCACGTGAATTTCTGGAACAAGAAATAGGTGTACCTGTATTAACTTTTGCTTATCCATTTGGCGTTTATGACTGTAACATTATGGATGTAACGTATCAGGCAGGGTATATTGCCGGAATGGGGCTTGGAAATTCTAATGACCAATGTACCTATGACCTGTTTGCTCTACATCGTCATGCAATAAAGTTAGAAGATGATATAGAAACATTTTCACTTTTTCTACCCTGGCAAGGCGAATTGCAATCTCCGTAATAAAAACCCATGACAATCATCATGGGTTTTTATGATTTTATACACTTGTAAAATTTTTATATCAATATACAATGGCGGATAGGAGAATGTTATGAAACGATATTTGATTTTATTGACAATAAGTTTTTTATTGACGGCTTGTTTATTCCCGCCTCCACCCCCGCCTCAAACTGGTTCTAATTCCCCAACAGAGTCATTGTCCCCAGCCAATGACCAAAGTTCCCAGAATCAGAATCAAGCCTCCCCTACGCCAGAAGCGGAAAGTGAATCACATTCACATGATGCTCCACATACATCAGATGTTGATGCAACCCATCTTGAAATTGGTGATGGAAAATATTCTACAAGCCCGCGAGTGGGTTATATATTTTCTTGCCAAACACAATTTAATGGTCAAGGCGCGGCGGGCAACCCAACTTGGTTAAATGGTGATGGCACATGGAATGCGTTGATTAAAGCGGTGGTGGATGGTTCTGTTTCGTGGCCCCATAGTTTTACAATTTCAATTCAAAACAATCAGCGCGTATTTACTGGAAATGGTTTGCCAGACCACACAACGGGAAATTATCCAATTTCGCCCAGTGATGATGCTTATGTTTATGATAGAAATCCAAATTCAATAAGCGAACAAAATATTACATTAACTTTGCCTGCCACCCCAACCGTTGCGGCACAACCGAGTTGCATGGGTGGCGAAGTTGGCATTATGCTTTCGGGTGTGGTGTTATTCAACGCTTTTGATGCGCTTGGACGTGATGCCCAAGTGCATGAAGTGCAAGATGAATGTGATGGTCATCCGCAACAAGCGGGTGTGTATCATTATCATGCGTTGAGCGATTGTTTAGCAGATACACAAACTGGACATTCGGCATTGATGGGTTATGCGTTTGATGGTTTTGGAATTTATGGTTATTACGATGAAGATGGCACTGAAATTACAAATGCAGATTTAGATGAATGTCATGGTCATGTGGGTGTGATTGAGTGGGATGGTCAAAGTGTAGAAATGTATCATTACCATGCCACACGTGAATTTCCATATACAGTTGGTTGTTTTAAAGGCACGCCATCGGTACGTTCGATTGGTGGTCAGGGACAAAATCAGCAACCTCAGCAAGGCGGACAGAATCAAGGAGGACAAGGTCAGCAACCACCACAAGAAGCGATTAACGCTTGTGTTGGATTATCTCAAGGTGCAAGTTGTTCTGTTGGAAATATGACCGGTACTTGTATGACTCCGCCAAATACAACACAACTCGCTTGTGTTCCAGCGGGTGGACCTCCTCCATAAAAAAAAGTGGACAGTCATCCTAAAGATGACTGTCCACTTTTTTTATTAAGCATCGTGTGCCCCTACCGGGATGTAATCTATAAGCAACAGAATTAGGTCATCATAGGAAATTGTTAAATTGGAGCAAATTCAAAAGCCCTCTATTATGATGACATTATCTCCGTATTGGTGCCACTTTCAACCAATCAAAACCGCCAATTTCATTACCAGACAGTATTTGTACTAACACATATGCGTCTGACGTCAATTTAAATTTTATGAATTTATCGAATGAACTCGGAAAGTGACTGCTAGAATCGAATAGGTGACCAACATGCTTAGTTAGGAGTTTGTCGTCGAAAGATATTTCAGACAAACCTAAAGAATAAAAAACTTCTGCGTATTCTGGGGACTCACGATACTTCTCACCTGAGAGAGCAATAATCAGACTCTTTAGATCATTAATGTAAGCACGGTCCACTATTGATGCAAAACGGAAAAATGTATTTGTAGAGATTTTATGTTCAAGGTGAGCTTTAAACAACTTCGCAAGCATTGCTGCTTTGTCGAAGTCATCGAAGCGATCTATATACACCATCAACTTCCCACCTATCTCTTGTCTATGAGAAGGATTATTCTCCATCTCTTCCGCAAATTGTTTTCGAGCTTTTGGATCTACATCTTTAACACCATTCAGAAACGAGATTATTTTCCTCAACAGAAAATAGTCTCGGAATGCAGACACAGTTTTTGCGACTCCCAGCAATGTACCTATTACAGGCACATCTCTCAATGTGCCATCCTTTAGCATCGAATCTAATGCAATTTCACCTAAATCCGAAGCGACATCTGGGACGTTTGAAGATATGATTGTTTCAATTAACGAATTACCAATAGACTCGTTTTCATTCATATTTATGCTCTTATTATTTTCCTCAAAACTCTAAAACCGATTATATAACGAAAAAACCGCGATAATTATCGCGTTTTTTTTGGTTCTCGTATTGGGTATGAGAAAACTTGCCTATAAGAGTGTGCCCCTACGGGAATTCGAATCCCGGTTTAAGCCTTGAGAGGGCTTCGTCCTAGGCCACTAGACGATAGGGGCAAAACTATGTAAGAGTGCGAGATTGTATCACCCCGAATTTGATACGTCAACGAACACATGCAATTCCTTCGGTCCATGCACACCAATCGTCAACGTCATCTCAATATCCGCCGTGCGCGACGGTCCCGTAATAAACACCGCCGCGTTTTTATCTTCCACCAAATGAATCGCATCTGGCAATGATTGCACGATATTTTTTGATTTAAGCATCATAAGATGAATCTCTGGCAATAAAGATGGATGTAGCGCTTCATCCGCTTCAAGTACGGACCCGGTATCTGCCAGCCCGACTAAAGCATTTGTCACACCCAAGCGGATTTGTGGGTCGTGGTCATAAGTAAAGTCAATGTTTGCTTTTTGCAAAAGAGATTCATCCAATGTATTTAGTTCGAGCATAATTTTATGAATTTTTCTTGATTTTATAAAATCAATAACATCTTGTTGAACATTTTTTGTTTGGTAAACATTTCCGCTGACGGCAGTTAATTCTTTGGTGAATTGCTCAATCAAATTTATGTCACTCTGAGGGAGAGCCGCAGGCTCGACCGAAGAGTCTCTTTGATTGTGTAAGAGACCCTTCGTTTCACTCAGGGTGACATGCTTCCATTGTGAACGAAAAGTTTTATTTCCAAAACGTGGAAAGTCTTTGCTATATCCCCAACCAGTGAAAGCGGGTAAATGAATCCACTGTGAAAATGGGGAGAGCAGAAAAGTTATCAGCGAGGCGAATGTTTGAGAGAATGCAAACAACTTGGGGCGAGTCGAGAGGCGGGTGTATATCTGCAAAGATAATTTTGTTAATTGATTTAATCCTGCGCCTTCACTGATTACTGATAACTGATTACTATTCACTTGACCTGCTCTTACACGCGTCAACATTTTTGGTAAATCAATATCAACAGGGCAAACATCTTTACACGCGCCACACAGTGATGAGGCTTGCGCGAGATGAACAAAATTTTCACCCATCAGCCCCGGCGAAATGACCGAACCAATCGGTCCGGGATACGGCGCGATGGTTTTATCTTTTCCGATGTAAGCATGACCACTGAGTTCGCGAAACACGGGGCAAGCATTGAGGCACGCGCCACAACGAATGCAATACAAAGATTCTTTGAGCGGCGACTTTTGTAAACGCGAACGTCCGTTATCGAGGATGATGATGTGACGTGTTTGATTTGGAAGTGGCTTGCGAAGTAGTTGTGTATAAACAGAAATTTTTTGTCCCGTTGCAGAGCGCGCTAACAGTGAAATAAAAAGTGAAAGGTCATCAAGATTCGGAACGAGACGTTCCATGCCCATGAGCGCGATATGAACAGGTGGAATGGTAGCAACCATGCGAGCATTGCCTTCGTTTGAAACAACACAAATATTTCCAGTTTCGGCTACGCCAAAATTTACGCCACTGATTCCAACATCGGCTGTGAGAAAAACTTCGCGCAAAATTTTTCTAGCAGTAGCAGTTAATGTGGGAATATCCTCTGTATATTCAATATTTAATTTTTCGTGAAAGAGTTGTGCCACTTGTTCTTTTTTGAGATGTGCCGCAGGCGTGATGATGTGACTGGGTCTTTCTTTGCGTAATTGAACGATGTATTCGCCTAAATCTGTTTCAACTACTTTTATGTTTTCTTTTTCAAGCGCGTGATTGAGTTCAATTTCTTCTGTCACCATTGATTTTGATTTGGCAATTAAAACCTTTTCACCACGAAGGTCACTAAGGGGCACGAAGGTTTCTTGCTCTTCACTTTGTGTTCTTTGTGGTAAAGAATTGACGATTTTCAATACAATTTGAATCGCTTCTTTTGAATCTTTTGCTCGGTGAACAATGACTCCATTTTCTTGATTCTTCTTAATAAATTGATTCAAATACTCATCAAGATTATCAATCACGTCCGCACGGATTTTGTGTGCGCGTTGCCTTCGTTCTCGCCAATCGGGTATTGATTCAAATGCAAGCGCACGTCCACGCAGGCGACGTTCGGTGTTGTTATCCAACGCGGTTTGTAAATTTGGGTTATTAATAGATTCAACGATTCGTTCACGGAAAAATAAATTGCTCATCTTCGTTTATCTCTGATTTAAGATTTCCGCAATGTGAATTACTCTTTGCTTTTTCTTTTGACGATTCAATCCACCTGCAATGTGCATGAGACAGCCCACATCTGTCACTACCAATGTTGGGGAATTAGAGGATTCGAGATTGGAGATTTTTCTTTTGAGCCATTCGGCTGAAAGCTCGGGATGTTCAACAGACATGATCCCGCCAAATCCACAACATTCATTGGCATTTGGTAATTCAACTAGCGTTGCGCCTTTTACATTTTGTAATAATGCACGCGGTTGCTTATCAATATTCATTCCTCGTAATGTGTGACATGACGGGTGATAAGTTAGTAGTCCATCCCATTTTGCACCAACGTCGGTGACGTTTAATTTATCTACAAGATATTCTGTAAATTCATACACTCTGTTTGCTAATGCTTTTGCACGCGGAAGCCAAAGGTCATCGCCTTCAAATAATTCTAAATAGCCATGTCTGAAATGATGAGCGCATGAACCTGATGGGGTGACAATATCACCCTTTGTGTTTTCAAAAACTTTTATTGTATGTTCTGCAACAGCACGCGCGTCTTTACGCAGACCTGCGTTAAATTGTGGTTGCCCGCAACAGGTTTGCTCGTGGGCAAATTCCACGTCAATGCCGAGGCGGTGAAAAATATTGACTACCGATTGACCAGTTTGCGGGAAGAATGAATCGGTTAGGCAGGTGATAAAGAGTTGAATAGTAGGCATCAAGAAAATAATTAGGGTGTATTAACAATGTTATCTATTAATTCTAACCCACCTAAGTTAATTACTTCTTCGGCAACATAAATTGGTTTGTCAATGATGTTATTGCTAACGATTACATTTTGATTAATCGAGTAAATGGCAATACTGCGTCGCACAGAGTCGGTAGAGATGTTTCCATCAATGGTTAAATTGATGCTGGGGCTATTATCGTCTGTTAACCATGAGGTAATGTTATCATAACAACTATCTACTTTGTTATTTAGAACGCTGACATCATGTAATTGCATTCCCCAGCCTTCATAGATTTCAGCCGCAAGCACAATACCCGACATTCGATTTCCGTTTCGTAAATACGTGTCATCACAAATGACTGTATTATTTTTTAAGATAACATGATTTGAGTTATCTATATAAATACCAACAGAGAAGTTACTACGGACAATATTATCTTCTAACAAAACGTGAACAGCGCGAGTAATGCCAAAGCCTTCGCCGCAATTATCAAAAACGATGTTGCCACGAAAGGTGACATGCTCTGCGCCTATACGTGCTTTGATGCCACTGCCCCAATAGCCAGAGGTATCGCATTCGCTATTGATTCCATTTTCAGTGACGGAGTGATGCACGATTGAATCTTGGATTAATACATGCTTACCATTAACGATGATGCCGTGCGAGATTGCGCCTGTCACTTCTACATTGTAAACATTGATGTAATTGCCATCCACTGCTAGCCCGCTTAATATAACGTCTTCTCCAACAATGTTAATTGGGGCGGCTGGCGCGCCAGATATTTTGACAGTGATGTTTCCTAAAAAGCCAGTGAGGTGGATGGTGTCGCCAGGTTTGGCAAGAGGCTCGGCATGTGAAAACGTTAAACAGGGATTATTGAAATCACAAGTTGAATTATCTTGCCCTTTTGATGAGACGTAAAAATGGTTAATGCCTGTTATTGAAAAAGGGGTTTCGCAATTTTCTAGTACACAATTGCCTAGTGTCATTTCATTAGGTGTGTTTTCAAAATATGTTAAAGCCAATCTATCTAAGCCAATGATGATAGACACAACTAGAATGCTGAGGAACAAATCTTTGAGAATTAATTTGGCTGGGCGTTGAAAAAACGTTTTCATAATCAGAAGTTAGTATACCGCATATAAAAAAGCCTTTGAAAGCGTTTCAACTCTCAAAGGCTTCACCTACTAAACTATCAAACTACCAAACTACTAAACCACCACACTCACCAACCGACCTTTTGCAACAATCACTTTTTTGGGTGCTTTGCCTTCTAAATATTTTTGAATGGTTTCAGAATTCAAAGCGGCATTCTTTATTTCTTCTTCACTGGCATCTGCAGAGACAATGACTTTATCTCGCACTTTACCGTTGACTTGGACTGGAATCTCAATTGAGTCATCTTTGGCGGCGGATTCATCTATGGTTGCCCATTTTTGTTGATGAATAGAATATGGTTTGCCTAAATGATTGGTCCACAATTCTTCGGCGATGTGTGGTGCAACTGGAGCCATCATTTTGATATAGATTTCTTTCGCTTCATTCCATTCGGATGTGTTTTCTGCTCCTGCTTCACGGGCTTTGTACATATCGTTCAACAGTTCCATCAAAGATGAAATGATGGTGTTAAATTCAAAATGTTCAAAGTTGTAGGTGACGCGCTTTAA
>JAEURH010000118.1 GCA_016789365.1 Anaerolineales bacterium | reverse complement strand
AACTAATTTGAGCATCAAGCATAGATATATCAACATGTTGTCCGTGCCCAGTGATATGACGTGCTTGTAATGCAGAAAGCACACCAATCACGCCCATCAATCCGCCACCTAAATCACCAATTGGAATTCCTGAACGTGTTGGCGGATTTCCAATTTGACCCGTGATGCTCATGCCACCACCCATCGCTTGCGCCACCATATCAAACGCAGTTCTATTTTTTGCAGGTCCCGTTTCACCAAACCCCGTCACTGTGCAAGTGATAATGCGCGGATTTATTTTTGAAAGATGTTCATAATCAATTTTGAGTCTTTGTGTTACACCCGCGCTAAAATTTGATAAAACAATATCCGCAGTTTTGACCAACTCGTAAAAAATTTCCAAACCTTTTTCAGATTTCAAATCTAACGTGACACTTTTTTTATTACGATTCAACGTCATAAAATACGCACCGAATCCATTGAGACTATTTTCCGCATCTTTTTCTAAGAGACGTCTGGTTCCTTCACCTGTGACTGGAGGTTCTACCTTGATGCTTTCTGCTCCCAAATCAGCAAGTATCATGCCTGCATACGGTCCGCTAAGCATGTGGGTTAAGTCTAAGATTTTGATTCCTTGTAAAGCCTTCATTATGTTTTTTTGGTTTCCTTTTTCTAATAACTCCGCTGGTTGAGCACAAGCAGTCGAAACCAGCAAGTAAGTAAGATGATTTTTGTTATAAAAAGTATTTCATTAACTAGTGGTCTCGATACGACACTCACGCGCTTCGCGGTTCGTGTCTACTTGACCACCGAGTTATTTATATTTTGGAAAGTGCATGTAATATGTACAAATCATTAATCCAGTAGTTTGGAAGAGTAAAAAGATAAAAGCGTTTCCAAATATTGCCAGATAAGTCAGTGTGAAAATCAAATTGGGGACATGTCCAAATAAAACTTTTCTTAAATTCCATTCGGGAATATTGTGTTCAGGTGAAACATAAATATCCCAATATTGGCTTTGCCATAAGCCTTTGAATGTGCTGATGATTAAAAATGAAACAATTCCGATAACAAAAATATTTGACGAGAATTTTTCTATAATTGCCCAGATGGATAACATTAATTGCCCTTCGCTTAATCCCCATAACAGACCAAAAGTTAACACGCTTGGTTTATGGAGTTCTCGTCCGTGAGTTAAAGTTCCGCGCCGCCAGATGATGAAGTAAGCAATATAAATCACAATTGCACAAATAAAAGTGAATACCCACCAAATTGGATTGGATAAATTTTCTCCTGTTGCAATGGGCTGACTGATTAAAGTTGAAAATACGCCTGTGAGAATACTCAAGATAAAGCAAGATGCAAAATAAATTCCACCACGAATCCATGCTAAGCGTGGACTATAACCAGTGATGCTACGTTTTTTGGTTTGTAAAGTAAAGATAAGAATTAGGAGAATTACAAAAAGCGTGAATAGAAAATAATCTATCGGGCTGTTGGTGAATTTCCAGAAAGGGGGAAAAATGTTTTTCATTGTTTATTTGGTGGTCGAGTAGGCTGAGCGATTTTGCGAAGCCGTACCGAGACCACAAGTTTCGAGAATACTTTTTGTAATAAAAATTACTTTGGTTACTGGTGGTTTCGATACGACAGCGAAAGAGCATCGCCGTCTACTCAACCACCGAGTTGTTTTAGATATTCCATTACTTCATCTTTTGCAACCACATCCCCATACTTTGAATTGATGTCAAACAAATTTGCTTCATGTGGAGCGGAATGTCTGTCACCGACACATTCGCGTGGGACGATGACTCGAAAGCCGTATTGCATTCCGTCCACTGCGGAAGCGCGGATGCAACCTGAAGTAGAGCAACCTGTGAGGATTAATGTATCTATGCCCATACTGGTCAATGTGGCGGCGAGTGATGTCCCAAAAAATGCAGAAGCATATTGCTTAATAATGATGATGTCAGATTCAGCGGGTGGGAGTTGCGGAACAATTTCCGCAAGTGGTTCGCCTTCAATCATTTTTTTTAGTACGGGCACTTTTTGAATGAAGATGCCACCGTCTTTGAAATTTTTGTTATACAAAACTTTTGTGTATAGCACGGGGACATTTTTTTGGCGAGCAAGGCTGAGGAGTGGAATCGTTTCCTCGATGGCAGTAACAACTTGAGGCGTGTAAAGAGGCGAAGAGTCAACTGTGTAGGCGTTGATAAAATCCACGACTAAAATCGCAGGCTTTTTTCCAAAACCAAGTCGTCCATCAAAAACGCCTTTGTAGTTGGCTTGCAAATCAGACACGAGCTTGCCCTGTTACTTGTAAAGGAGAGGTGGCGATAATGCCTGATAGTTTCCATGCGGCATAGGCGAATGCGCCTTGTGCGAAAGTGTTGAGCAATTGTTCAGTCCATTGCAATGGGATGGATTGTTCGGGAATGCGAGCGAGACCGCTGAGGATAAATACGATAACGATGTTGACGAGGAACAAGACTGCAAGCAAATTCTGATTGTTGGCGCGCGCTTGTTGAATGAGCAAGACGACCATCACCACATTGCCGATGGTCATAACACCAAGCAGAATAAAACGCCAAGTATTGATGGTTACATCAGGAAAGCCAGTGAAGAAAATGGCAAAAAGGCTCAAACCCAATACGATTGCGGGGCCAAGCCAAATGCGGTTCGGCTGACGTTTGCCACTGCGAATTTCGCCCATAAGCCATAGCGCAAAAGCAAGCAAAGTGAATCCAGCCGCCATCCAGATAAACATGCCTTTGTCGAACCAAACGATATTTGTTTGCGTTTGAGTAAGCGCCATGACCAATTTCCATGTCGCTTTGAGAAAGCCGCCAATAGTGACAAGAATCCAGCCAATGGTTGCCATTTGCCCGAGGCGAGTGTTTATGTTCCCAACCATACGGCTAACGAAGTACAAGCCAATGGACGAGAATATAACGGGGATAAAGTCTTCGAGGGCGAGAGAGAGTGTATATTCCATTTTTATCTCCAGTTTTAAGTTGAAAGAAATTTTTTCGCAGTTAATACATTCGCGGCACCGAGTACAACTTCACCGAGGTTGCTGATGAAGACCATATCGCCCATGCCCATTGCGGCGGCGATGAACATAAATAATGCGCCCAATGCGAGCCACTTCCAACCTGTGTTACGCCATAGCGAAATGCCTGCCACAATTAAAAAGATAATCGTTAAGATTGCAGGAATAGGCGGACCTTTAATTCCACCTTCGTTGGCATAACGAAGCGTTCCCATCACTTCACTTGGTTGTAAATCTAATTTGATAATGTCTGAAAATGCACCAAGCGCTATTAATAAAGTTGCGAAGGCGCAAACAACAATATGAGCAGTTTTTCCTTGCGCCCATTTGACTCCTGCTTTTCGCAATACACCAAATCCAAAAATCATCATGGTCGGCGTAATTAATGCATGAATAAAGAATCGCCCAGCATTTAAGTTTTTGAGCAATGCGCCTTCGCCAATAAAATTTCCGATAGCAATCATCAAGTTATCGTAGATTAATCCAAATAAAACAATCAACAATAGCCATGTATAAGATGTCCGTTTTTGACCTAAAGCCTGCCAGGTGAAATAAGCAAGTACACCGACGAAGATGAAGTACAAGATTGTAAGCATGGAGTCTCCTTGTATTACAAAATAAATTCTTTAATCACATCTGCAACGGCTTGCGAATTTTGGTCACAGATGTAAGGACCTTCATTTGGAATCACTTTCATCTCGCCATGTTTCAATAATTGATAGGCAGGTTCTAAACTTGCGCGTAAGGTGTCATGCTCGCCAGACATTAGTAAGATGGGAATATCTAAAGAAGATAATTGATGTTGAATGGGTTGGTCAAATACGGCTTGATATGTGCCTTGCGCCGCTTCTCTCGCTGATTGAGTCAGGAGTACTTCGCGGTGAACAATTTCTAAGGGGAGGCTTGAGTCTCGTTTACGAATCCGCTCCCACACTTGGGTTAAGTGTGAACCATCTTCTGTTAGTGCAATTGGTTTGAGGCTGGCTTTAAGTCCATTGATTTGTGTTTCGCTTAATAATGGCGCACCAGATAGAACCATTTTCTTAATAAAGTTTGGATGGTCAAATGCCATTTGTAAACCGATGGCTGAACCTGTATGATGACCAAATACAAAACAAGACTCCACGCCAAGTTGAGTCAAAGCGGCATGGAGTGAGTCAGATAAATATGAAACAGTAAACAGGTTTGGGGGAGAGAATGAAGCGCCGAAGCCAGGTGTGTCTAATGCAATGGTGTGGAAGTCACCTGCTAGCAAATTCATCAGCGATTCATACATCAGGCTTGAACTGGCAGTTTGATGAAATAGTACAAGCGGAATTCCGTCAACTTGTTTGAGTTGGCGAAAATGGATTTGCCCGTTGGGCGTGTCAACATAGCCTTTACGAATTGACATGTTTTGCCTGAATGTTATAATGTTATAACATTTACACTTCCCCGTCAAGGAGTTTGCCATGACCGACGCACTTGGATATAAAAAGAAATTTGGTGTGATTATTCCCAGCACGAATACAATTGTTGAGCCAGAGTTTTATCGTATAACCGTGCCCGGCGTAACGCCGCATGTTTCGCGCATTCACATTCGTGACCAGAATTTGAGTAGTGATGAAGCCTTTGAAAATTTATTACAACAAATTCGTGTCGAAATTGAATATGCTGTGCAACGTGTGATGACCTCTGAACCTGATTACATGGTGATGGGCATGAGCGCCGAAACATTTTGGGACGGCGTAGAAGGCAATCGCAAATTTACAAAACAAATTTCCGATTGGGCGCATGGACTCAAAGTAGCCACAGGTGCTGAGGCTTGTGAACGTGCATTGAAATTATTTAATGTAAAAAAAATTGGAGTTGTGACTCCATATCAACCAGTTGGTGATAAAAATGTTGTGCGCTTCTTTTCTGACCTTGGGTTTGAGGTTGCCGCGATAAAAGGACTTCGTTGCCCGACAGCCATTGCGATTGCACACGTCACACAAGATGAATTAAGAAATTCTTTAATGGAAGTCAACAAACCTGATGTAGATGCTTTGGTTCAAGTGGGGACAAACTTAAGCATGGTCAGTTTGGCAGATGAAGCAGAACGTTGGTTTGGTAAACCTGTCATTGCAATTAACGCCGCAACATACTGGATGGCGTTAAGAGATAATGGAATTGAAGATAAAGTGTATGGATGTGGTAGATTGTTGAGAGAATTCTAGATTTGGACGATGGACGATAGACCGTAGACCATAAAAGTGACCATCACTTCAAAGTGGGTGTTAGTTTTATTTTATTAATTTTTGGTGCAGAATTGAATCCTACAAATAAAAAAGCCTTGCAACAGCAAGGCTTTTTTATTATAGAAGTTCACCGACTTGGGATGAGGGCGACCACTTAACAATAACGTCAAGAAAATTTGAAACGTATAAACTACAACTCTTGTTATCAATAAACCAAAACTTGAATTTATACTATTTATTTCCAGCACCAAGAAAAGTGCATCCATGAGATTTCCGAAAACATCTATCAGCCAGTTTTTTTTAATAAGCACCTCCTTTAGCCTAAAACGTCTCTTTACTCTCAACGCCTTGTTTTCTGGATTCGAACCAGAGCCTTCATCCACATCCCAAGTGGGTGAACCACATATTTATACGATTAATAATAGCATATGTTTATTAGAATATCGTTAACTTAAAATATATTTATAGTTCCTAATTTAGTGGGAAACCAAATCCGCTTTTTCGTTTCGTGGAACGATTCGTTTGCGAATCACAAGTCCAATTACAACCACAACCCAACCTAATGCACTAAACAAAACAAACGGACCTTGTGGAAGCCAATTATCAAATAACTGACCACCAATGCCAGTTGCAGTCATAATTCCAAAGGTGCCACATAGACTGAATATCCCAATCACAGAACCACGAATATCACGTGGCGCTTGTTGAGCGATTAAGACTCCGCTAGCAATCACGCCACTAATTTCACCAATCCCAATCAATGCCGCGACAATAAACATAGAAGGTCCAGTTGGGTCAGAAACAAAAATTGTAGAACCATAACCAAATGAAGCAAGAGCGACTGCAAAGATAACTGCATTGGCGCGATTCATCCTATCAGATAACATGCCGAAGACAGGCGCGGAAATTAATGCCATGGTTTGTGAAATGCCGATAATGATTCCTGCTGTGGCTAGTGCTTCAGCAGTGGATAAACCTTTTTGTGTTGTGCCATACGTCACCACCCATAAGGTAAAGAACGTGCCGACGATGGCTAAATCTCCACGCGAGATAAATGCCGCCATGTAGGCTAAGGCTACCCCTGGGTCAGAAGCGGCGGCAATTCCCTCTTTCGCAATTTCAATAAAACTTTTCTTCTGCTCTTCTTGAACTTTTGTACGATTCTGCAATCCTATAAATAAAATGACAGCAGAAATGACTGCAACGCCCGTCATGGCTAAATAAGTGATACGCCCCGCTTCAAACTCTGACATGCCATCTGCTACAAAAATTTTCGGCAGTTGCAATACCACAAACACGGTCAACAATGCACCGATGCCATTGCCCACACCTTGAATGCCTGAGGCTTTACCTCTATCTTCATCCATCGCATAATCGGCAATGACTGTTGAAATCATCGTCGTCACAGCAGATGAACCCAGTGCAAATAATCCACGAAAAGCAAATAGTGTGAATACACTATCAACACTTGGATAAAAATATAAAGCCAGACCCATAATAAGAAAGCCTGCCGCAAAAACAAACTTGCGACCAATTTTGTCAGAGACTGTTCCCCATGCACCAATAGATAATAAAATAATTATCTCTGCAAAAAATTGTAGATTGCCACTCAACACACCTTGTTGTGACTCAGGAATGCTGAGAACTTCTGTTAATAAGAAAGGTTGAAATTGTGGAAGAAATGTAAAAAGTAATAATGAAGTGACTGTTGCAAAATAATAAGTAAACATATTGCCAACTGTCACACCTTGCATCAAACGAATCGGACCGAATTTTGCGCTCATGGGAATCTCCTGTATGGTTAGTTTCAATTCTCGATTTCAGACCGCTGACCGCAGACGGCAGGCGAATTTGAAAACGGTCAGCGGTCAGTCGTCTGCGGTCTTTCTTTATTTTTCCTTTGTGTACTTCGTGTCCTTTGTGTTTAAAAAGGTCTCGGAGACTCTCCCAATTCCAAACTAATCCACTTCAATTCCGTAAAATGCTCCACTGAATATTTTCCGCCACTTCGACCAATACCAGACATTCCATATCCACCAATCGGAGCCATCGGGTCAGATTGAAATGAATGTGCACCGACATGCACCGAACCACAACGAATTTTTCTGGCGGCTGTCATGCCACGCACTAAATCATTCGTCAGCACACCTGCACTTAAACCGTAATCACTTTCATTTGCAATCGCAATCATTTCATCAAATGAGTCACACTCCGTCACCGAAGCAACAGGTCCAAAGGTCTCTTCACACCAACTCGGTCCAGATTGAGGCGGGTTATAAATCACAGTAGGTTGATAAACGAGTCCATGATGAATATCACCGCCTGTTAAAATTTCAGCACCACCATCTTTTGCCACTTGCACATGTCGAATGACTTTATCCAATGCACGTTGATTAATCAACGGACCATAAGCAGTTTTTTCATTTCGCAAATCACCGAGTTGTAAACTCTTTGCTTTCTTCGCCAATGCTTCTGCAAATGCACGACCATTTGGTTTTTCAACCAAAATGCGCGCACTCGACATACAAATCTGACCCGCATGTGTAAACGCACCCACCGCCGCAATTTCAGCCGCTTTGTTTATGTCTTCATCATTCAAAACCAATAACGGATTTTTTCCACCAAGTTCCAATTGCAAACGCTTCATTGATTGAATTGCAATCTCACCAATTTTCACACCCGTTGCAGTTGAACCCGTCAATGCAATTCCATTAATCCCAGAATGTTTTGCTAATGGCTCGCCACATTCTTTTCCGAATCCTGTCACCACATTGAACACACCATCAGGCAAACCTGCTTCGTGTAAAACTTTTGCAAATTCAATTGCAATCAACGGCGTTTCTTCGGATGGTTTTGCAATCACTGCATTTCCTGCTCCTAATGGAAACACAACCATTTTTGCTAACAACACCAACGGCGCATTGAACGGCGAAATGGCTAACACCACACCAACAGGTTCGCGCACCACCATAGACATGCGATGTGGTTTTTCGTTCGGCAATGTGTCTGCATACAATCTTCGCACTTCGCCCGCCGCTGTTCTCAAAACAGATGCTGTGTACATCACTTCATATTTTGCTTTTGTGATAGTTGACCCGCTTTCATCTATCAATAGATTTAATAACGCTTCATACTTGACTTCAACTTGGTCTGCGCACTTCAACAGAATCCTCTCCCGCTCTGCTGGTGGAAGTGATGACCAATGCAAAAATCCTTTGCGTGCAGATGTCACTGCCGCTTCAACATCCGCTTCTGTTCCCCGCGCCGCGCGACCAATCACTTCACCTGTCATCGGTGCAACACTTGGAAATGATTCACCAGTTGATGCAGGGATTTCTTTTCCGTGAATGAAATGTCCGTAAGTTTTTGTAGTTGTATTCATAATTATTCTTTCTATTGACCGCTGACAGCCGACGAAAGACCGCCAATTAATCCAAACGGTCTGCCGTCTGTCGTCCGCGGTCAGATTCTCTCTTCCAACATACTCGCCTTCAACAAATATTCTCTTGCTTTCTTTTCATCCTTTGCAATCTCCGCAAGCGACTCGTTTCTCTTCACACGTTCTTCATCCGAAGTCATTGCCATATTTTTATATTGCTGGTCTGAATACAACTGCACAGATTCAATAGCATATTTTCTTCTTTCATTGGAATAATCATCAAGAATAGAATCCGTTTCTCCGTTTCGTATCCGTTGCAACTTATCCGCCAAATTCGCCGCATCATGGATTCCGCTGTTCATTCCCATCCCACCTGATGGATTGTTGTTATGAGCAGAATCGCCAACCAAAACCACTCGTCCAACTCGAAATGTATCTGCTACTCGTTGATGAACTCGATACAACTGAGTTGTTTTTATTTGAT
>JAEURH010000117.1 GCA_016789365.1 Anaerolineales bacterium | reverse complement strand
ATTTGCCGCAATAACATTGCCAATCACGAGTCGGTCCGAAAATCGCTTCACAAAACAATCCATCTTTCTCAGGGCGCAAGCGGCGATAATTAATGGTTTCGGGTTTCAACACTTCACCATACGACCAAGACATAATCGTTTGTGGTGATGCAAGGCTGATACGGAGCGCAGTCAATCCTTTGGTTTCCACTGGATTCTCTCCTAAAGAAAAAATTTCATCGAGTCACTCTGATAGCGTATAGCAAACACATCACAGAGACAAACAAATGCAAGCGCATGAGGCATTTCCTCAAAGCGCTTGCTGTTATTAACTCGGTTTTTACATCCAACAGAGTGATTATATGCCTTTGACCTGTCTCCGTCAAGGGTTGTTAACTAGAGAAGAGACCTAAACCTTAAAGCAGACTTAACGCTTCTTTCTTAGGGGATGCCTGATTCTATTTCCTCGGCACTTCCCTCACTTGCAAATCAGACAAAGCAAAACCGCCGTCACCATCGAATGGGTCAACTGCTAGACAAAGTTTTCCGGAAGCCCAAGTGTAATCTTTGAACGAAGCCGCCAGCACGCCATTAAAATACAAGCGAAATTGCGTGCCATTACAAATCAGGCGTAAGCGGTTGTTTTCATTAAATCCTTTTTTTAAGGCGGTGTGTGAAGTCCATGGCAGAATCTTATTCCAAACTAATTTATTGCCTTCTTTATCTTTCGTAAACACACCTACTTGATATGATGAAATTGCAGAGACCAAAACGGTATAACCACCATCATCTGAAAAGCGCAGGTAAAACCCAGCGCGGGTCATATCTAATTTGCCTTCAGTAAAACGCAAGGTAATGCTAACATCAAAATCATCTAATAAGCCCGAACTTTTCAGCACATAAAAGGCTTCGTCTTTTTTGGGTGTAAACCTACAACGCATTTCGCTTGGGTTGCCTTTGTGAAATGTGAGTTTATCTTCATTAAACAATTGCCAGCCCGGCATAACATTGCTATTAAAATCTGCGCCGAGCAACAAATCACCCATATCTGGCTCAGGCGTGAGTGATTTGGGAATGCGAAAACTTGTACCGCAGTATTCACATGAGGCAATATCATGTTTAATGTTTTTTGAGGATAAAGCCGCGCCACAATTGGGGCAATTTAGTGATTTCATAAGTTATGGTGTTGGTGTTTCTGTAGGTATAGGTGTATCAGTTGGAGGAATGAATACAGTTGGGGTTTCAGTAGGCAACGGGGTATCTGTCGGCGTGGCAGGTGGCGGGGTTGGAGTCGGCAGGCTGAGGTTAAGTCTGATGCGTTCATCTACTTTTGCATTTTCACCAATTAAAGTCAAACGCAATGTGATGATTCCATTTGGTAAGTTTGGAATATTCCAATTATGTAATGTGCCATTTTTAATAGGGGTATTGTTTTCGGCAAGCAAATTCCATGCGTTGGGGTTATCGCCTATACCGTATTCAAGCACCCATTTTTCAAATAATGCATCGGCATGGGCTGTGCCTTTGATTTCAAGTGTGGGCGATAAAATAATTTGACCGTCGTTGAGTGCAATTTCAATTTCAGGTTGTGGGTCGCCAGCACGGCAATCACGTTCTGGTGCAATGATTGCATCTTCTGGCAAGTTGTTTTCGTCTAACCAGTTTCTGCCTTGATTGGTTTCAAACCATTCAAGCGCCCATTTATCTTTAACATTCATTACAATCGCTTCTTCGCTTGGACCTTTACAAACATCTGATGCTTGATATTGAGTCCATAAGTCAATTCGGATGCGACGAACTAAATCTTGGCTGGGTGGTAATGGTAGTTGGTCGAATGCAAATACTTCGGTATATTGTGATTTGCATAGATTGGAAGGCTCTGTGCCAGATAAACGACAGACAACCTTATCTACAATTCCGTTGGGGCGGAAGAATGGCGTTGGTGCGCCATTTGTTATGTATGGAACTGCAAACTCCATAAATTGTGACCAGATAGGTGCGGCACCGCTTAAGCCAGATGTGTTGGACATAGGGGTGTAATCAGCGTTGCCAATCCATACCCCTGTGACTAAATCTGGCGTGTAACCTAATGTCCAGTTATCACGAATGTCGTTGGTGGTGCCTGTTTTTGCGGCAACTTGGAAAGATAAATTTAACGGTGAGTTGCTTCCAAACATCCATGAACGTGCTTGATTATCTGACATGATGGATGAAATTAAGTAAGCATGTTCTGGACGAATGACTTGTTCACCTTGTGGCGGTTGATATTCATAAATCACGTCACCAGCAAAGTTTGTGATTTTGAGAATTGCAACAGGTGGAATTTTTGCGCCACCATTCGCAAAAACAGAATATGCGGCTGTCATATCAATCAAGCTGACATCGCCCCCACCGAGCGTGAGTGACAAACCATAATCCGGGCGGGTAAGTGATGTGATGCCTAATCGTTCTGCCATCCCAATCATGCCGTCTTTTTCGGGAGTATTCGGGTCATCATAAATGCCGACAAATTCAAGGGCTTTGACGGCCGGGATGTTAAATGAATTTGCTAAGGCTGTGCGAAGGGTCATGCCACCATGAAAACGATTGTCATAGTTTTTTGGTTCGTAAGGTGGATTGGCTCCATCAGGAAATTGCGTTGGCACGTCCCATATCCATGTGGAGGGAGTCCAGCCTTTTTCAAAGGCAGCGACGTAAGTAATTGGTTTGATAGAAGAGCCAGGCTGGCGCGTGGGGCTAATTGCCATGTTGATTTGCCCGGCAATTTCTACATTGTTAAAGTCTGGCGAGCCAATCATGGCAAGGATTTCGCCAGTGGAAGGTTTAATGGCTACGAGTGCGCCATTTTTGGTATTGTTCGCAACCATGGTTGCAACTTGGTCTGTGACAAGTTGTTGCGCGCGGTCTTGTAAAACAGGGTCAATGGTGGTGTAAACAACGAAGCCAGAACGATAAATCGTTTGAGCGTCGTACAATTTTTCTAATTCGGCGCGGATAAAATTAACCCAATGTGGATATTTTGCGCCAAACGATGGCGGAATAAATTGATATGCTTTAATATAATTGGCGGCATCTACTGTGGCTTGTGGGTCAACGCAGATGGGCGTGTCACTGTTGCTGACATCAATACAACCTTCTTGCAAACTTAATTCAAACATCAAAACTAATACTTGTTGTTGACGTGCGATAGTAACTTCAGGGTTTGTATAAATGTCATATACCGCTGGCGATTGCGGTAAACCTGCCAAGAAAGATGCTTCTGCTAAGGTGAGGTCTTTTGCTGTTTTCTTGAAGTAGGTTTCGGCGGCGGCTTCGATTCCATAAGCCAGATTGCCATAATAAATTTCGTTGAGATATAACTCAAGGATTTCATCTTTTGAATAGCGACGTGTAATTTCAGCCGCTAAAATAATTTCGCGTGATTTGCGTGTATAGGTTCTTTGCGCGCGTTCTTCTGGAGATAACAACAAAGCACGCGCTAATTGTTGTGTAATTGTAGATGCACCACCGCCTTGACCATCTGTAATATAGTTTTGCCACAAAGCGCGGACGATGGCAAGTGGGTCGAAGCCGGGGTTGTTATAAAACTCCTTATCTTCGGTGGCAATGGTGGCGGCGATGACATAAGGAGATATTTCTTCTAATGGAATATAAGTACGCCGACCAGCAGTTGGGTCTAACAAATCATATAAAGGTTGACCGTTTCTATCTAAGATGCGAGTTGTTTCAAATTGGGAGGCACGATTCTTCAGGTCATCTACTGGCGGCAATGTGCTGGCAATTGCTGCATATTGATAGACGAAGAAAGACGCGATACATAAACCAATCAATGCTATTGCGAAAACAGAAGTAATACATCCATAGCGAAATGTCTTTTTGTTATTGCGAAAAAACGAAGAGAGTGTAGAAAACCAAGATTGATTTGAACTTCTGTAAACATTTTGCGGTTGAGGCGGATAGTTATATCTTGGTTGTTGAGGCTGTTGCTGTTGATATGGTTGTTGATTTTCTGGCAAGCGATACACTGGTCTTTGATTTTGCTGTCCGCCTTGTGGTGGATTCTGACGATAAGCGGCAGGTGAGACTCTCGTGCCGTCCGTATCAATTTCATCTACACGTTTGGGAAGTGGCATGCCATCTTTATCTATCTCTGGCAGATTCAGCCGAGGCGTAGTACCACCCGTCTTTTTAGTAGCAGTTGTCCCCGAAGATTGAGGCGGTTCTATATCTTTGCGAGTCTCTTCTTCAGACTCTAAAAGTCGGCGTAATCTGTCATTATCTTCGTTGTTCATTATTTGTTACCTTTGTTTATTTCGGCTTGCTTAACACTAAAAGATTCAACGTACCTTTTTGTAAGGCTTCATCCATTTGGTTGCGGACTTCAACACTTGCAATCAATGCGCCTGCACCAATGCGCGGAAGTGGTTTCATTTCAGACACAGTTAATAAAGCATGAATGGTATCACCAATAAAAATTGGTTTTACAAATTTCCAATCTTGAATTTCGCGAAAGGCTAACACCGTCCCTTCGAGATAACCCGTGCGCATGATTAAGCCAGTAGCAATAGATAAGCCTAACAAACCATGCGCCACACGTTGACCAAATTGAGTCGTCTTTGCAAATTCGGCATCGGTGTGAATTTGGTTGTAATCACCAGTTAAGCCTGCAAAATTAAAAATCGCATCTTCGCTGACTGTGCGCGATAATGTTTTAACAACCTGACCTACGGTAAATTCTTCAAAATACAATCCACTCATTTTAATTCTCCTCATTCTCTAATTCTCTTTCCACAAATTATACCCACTTAACCTTACCCAATTCTATTTATAAAAGAATAGTAAAATACCTGCCATGCGCGACTGGTCTCTCAGTGCTGGCGACCCGCTTTTCCTCACCCTCGCCGCCGACACACGCCTTAGTAAAACAGATTACGTCAACGACCATATTTGGGAAGTGGAAATTGGGAGTAACGACCCAGAGCGGTCTGCCGTTGGCTTATATACTACGTTCGGTTTACGTGCGCGTTCCATGCGCATTTTTTTACGCTTCACCGAAGGCAACAGCACAATTACAGACCCAAACACCTTTGTCAGCAAACCGACACTAAAACGTTTCTATCCAAACTTCCTAACGCTCGATTTTGTTCCCTTTGAAAACTTGCAAGTGAAAACTGATTTTTGGGTACCAGAATCACATGCTGTTGCGGGGCGTGTCACACTCACCAACAAAAGCAATGCAATCCGTCAAATCAAATTAGAAGTATGTGCCACACTCGCACATCTCAACGGTCAATCCATCATCCCCACCCAACAACAACTTGTAAATATATTAGCAGGTCAAACCAGCGGAATTGCCCCTGTAATTTTTATGACCGGTGGACCCAAACATGGTGCTGGACCCCATGCCTCGCTTCTGCTTGACTTGGAACTTGGTCCGGGTGCCACGCGAACTTTATCTTTCGCCGAAGCCGCCCGCGATACGATTCCCGAAGCATTTGACTTAGCCCGCAAAACCGCCGCACGCTCATGGGCGGCAGAACTTGCCAGAATCGAAATGACAGATACCAGTCAAATTTTAGATATTCGCACTGGTGATAATGATTGGGATGCCGCTTTAGCATTTAGCCAAAAAGTAGCACATGCTTTGTTTGTAAATAATGGTAATCACTTACCAAACTCATCATTTGTGCAATCTCGTCATATAGACCAAGGCTTTTCACATGCAGGTGATGGCACAGATTATCCACCTGCTTGGAATGGTCAATTTGCTTTGGATGCTTATTATCTTTCTAGCGTTTTGCATGGCTCGCCAAATGTAACAAAAAATTTGTTGCTTAACTTTTTATCTACACAAGATGAAGATGGCGAAGTAGATGGCAAGCCTGGCATAGCAGGTCAGCGTGGAAAATTTTTATCTATGCCAATTTTGGCAAGCATGGCTTGGAAATATTATCAAGCAACAAATGATGAAAACTTTTTAGCAGAAGTATTTCCGAAATTAATTAAATTCTTTTGGGCATGGTTTGCTGGAATCCATGACAGAAATCGCGATGGCATTCCCGAATGGGACCATGTTTTACAAACTGGGCTTGAAGATAATCCATTATTCGATGTATGGAATCCTTGGTCACAAGGATTGGATGTTTCGTATGTGCATAGCCCTGCATTAGAAGCAATGCTATACAAAGAAGCACAAACATTAGCAAAAATTGCTAACAAACTTGGTAAACCAGATGAAGAAACATCATTAATCCAAGCGCAGGCGCAAAAAATAAAAGAATCGCTTGAAGCCAGTTGGAATGCCCGCACAAGTTTTTATTCGTATCGTGATAGAGAAACAGGAGAAATGACGGCGGGTAAAGTCATTGCCAAGAAAAAAGGTGATGGCAACATGAAACCCAAGTTTGAGTCGGAGACAGGAGTCCGCTTGTTGGTGGAGATTCAAACTAAAAGTCCAGCCGCGAAGCGACCCGAAGTTATCATCAGCGAGTTTTTTGCAAAAAATTCCAAAGGTGAATCAGAAACAATATCAGGGCATCAATTTCAATGGCGCACTGGCGGGTTGGTTGCAACGAGTCAAAAAATATTTAATAAAATTGGTCGAGTGACAGTCACAGGTTTGGAATTCAATGACAAAATCAACGTGAAGGTTGTGGATACAACTGGCGAAGATATTACGCTCGGTTTGCCATTGTGGGCTGGCGCATTAGAAAAACAACGTGCTTATGCTTTGGTCGGCAGAAATATTATGACCGCCGAACGATTCGATAGACCGTTTGGTTTGCCTTCGCTTCCTTATACATTAAACAAAGAAACTGAATCGGTTTCGTTGAGTGTGAGTTTGCCGTGGAATACTTTGATTGCTGAAGGTTTGTTGGCGTATGGTTTTCGCGCCGAAGCGACTCGACTCACTGCACATTTGATGAATGCTGTCATACAAAACTTAAAACAAAACCGAACTTTTTATCAACGTTATCATGCTGAAAAAGGTAGTGGACTTGGTGAAAGAAACGCACTGACTGGCCTCGCACCTGTCGGTTTGTTTATGCAAGCATTGGGTGTGAAGATTTATTCTGCAACAAAAATTAAACTTGAAGGAAAAAATCTTTTTCCATTTGCTGTGACGATTAAATACAAAGGCTTGACGATTGTACGAACTTCTGAACAAACAACGGTCACATTTTCAAATGGCGAAAGTGTGATTGTGAAAGATGAAGCACCTTGCATTGTTGAAATGTAAAAACATTGATTATCAGTTGTTATAATTTATATAGAATTAACCTTAAATTAAAAAAATAATGGTATAAAAACTTTATACCTCTTAAAACGAGAAAAACATTATGACCTATTTACTCTTCATCGTTGGTTTAATTACATTAATTATTGGTGCCGAAATATTAGTGCGCGGGGCTTCGCGTTTGGCGGCAATTTTTGGCGTGTCGCCTTTGGTCATTGGCTTGACCATTGTTGCCTTTGGAACAAGCTCACCTGAATTGGCTGTTTCCGTGCAATCCGCTTTGGCTGGGCAAGCCGATATTTCAATTGGGAATGTTATCGGCTCAAATGTATTCAATATTTTCTTCATTTTAGGAATAGCCGCTTTAATTCGCCCCATCAAAATTGCAGAGCAACTTATAAAATTAGATTCACCAATTATGGTTGGTGTTTCTATTTTTGCCCTAGTCCTTGCATTAGACGGTTGGCTGAGCAGGTTAGAAGGCATTATTCTGATTAGCTTGTTAATTGCTTACATTGTTTTCACTTTATGGGCAAGCAAAAAAGAAGGTCAAGGTATACAAGATGAATATGCCGAAGAATACACTTCTAAAGAAACCAAAGGTTGGAAAAGCCTCGCAAAAAATTCCTTTTTTGTAGTGGCTGGGCTTGCTATGTTGTATTACGGTTCAAATTGGTTAGTAGAAGCGGCAGTGATTATCGCCCGCACGTTTGGCGTGAGCGAATTAGTCATTGGTTTAACGATTGTCGCGGCTGGAACATCTATGCCAGAAGTAGCAACTTCAGTTGTTGCCGCATTCAAAGGCGAAGGCGATATTTCCGCTGGTAATGTGATTGGCAGTAACATCTTCAATATTTTAGGTGTGTTTGGGGTTGCCGCCGCCACCACACCAGAAAGCATTCCAGTAGCGGCGCATGTGGTTACATTTGATTTGCCCATTGCAATTTTCGCTGCTGTTGTCACCTTACCCGTTTTTGTTGTAGATAACTATATCTCACGTTTTGATGGGCTTATCTTCTTCTCTTATTTTGTTTTCTACAATCTCTATATTGTGTTACGCGCTGTCAATAACCCATCTGTTTCTATACTAGAAACTTTCCTCATGGCTTACATTCCATTGACTTTCTTCTTCTTCATCGCGGTTGCTGCACGGTATTTATGGCAGAGGAGAAAAAACGCATCACCCTAATGAATCTACAAACCTGCCTCGCCGATGTTTACGGAGAAGAAACCGCTTCGCAATGGCTGGGCAGGTTTGAAGCGCTGATTGATTCGTATCAAACCAAAATCCAAGCGCGTGATGATGCATTAACTGAACGCGACTCAATGCTCATCACCTATGGCGACCAAGTGCAAAGGGGAAATGAAAAGCCGTTACAAACTCTCAAAACATTTTGCGAAACTTATTTAGATGGTGTTGTAAATTCAATTCATATTCTGCCATTCTATCCATGGACTTCGGATGATGGCTTTTCAGTTGTGGATTATCGTCAGATAGATAAAAAACTGGGGGATTGGGAAAATGTCTCAGCATTTCAACCCAAGTTCAAGTTAATGTTTGATGCGGTCATTAATCATATTTCATCACAAAGTGATTGGTTTCAAAAATTTTTGGAAGATGATTCACATTATCAAAATTATTTTGTGACTGTGGAGGGCAATCCAGATTTATCTCAAGTGGTGCGTCCGCGTGCATTGCCGTTGTTAACAACATTCAATACACCATCTGGTGAAAAGAAAGTTTGGACGACTTTCAGTGCAGACCAAATTGATTTGAATTATAAAAATCCACAAGTGTTGTTTGAAATTTTAGATATTCTGTTATTGTATATTCAACATGGCGCGACGTTTATTCGCCTCGACGCGATTTCATACAATTGTATAGATATTGGCACAAGTTGTATT
>JAEURH010000116.1 GCA_016789365.1 Anaerolineales bacterium | reverse complement strand
CTTCATTATCTTGGCAATGCTGTCCAAAATTAGTCCATTTAGGTGCACCAGGAGGAATTAACCAATCCCAAATGTTGTAACAATAATTAGCCGCTGGTACATACGTCCAAAAGCGAGCATTACCAAATCCAATGACCACATTATGTCCACCTGCCTTTTTTGTAGTATGGCAAGTAATTCTATCTCCCTGTTTTTGACCACAATGAAGTGTGTAAAGTTCTCCACCGCTTACATTCACAAAACCAGTGTTGAGTTCCTCTTTTGTGAACTCTCCTGTAACACGGAAAATAAAAGTAGGGCCACTGTCTTTGTTACGCACTTCTATCAATTCGAGTGCCTGACCAGCAAAGGCTGTACTTGTAGTGAGCGCTAACAAGACCATTAAAACCACTACAGAATTTAGAATTTTTCTCATAAAACAGTCCTCTCACGAAACGAAACAGGTTATACCAAGAACAGTAAAATTATACATTAAAACGTTTTGTCAAAACGGGCTAAAATTCAGGCGAAATGCGTAGAGTATAATTTTAGAAATTTTAGATTAAAGATTATTCAAGAGGCGAAATTCAATGAAAATAAAGTTATACCGTTTATTTGCTTTGACTATGCTTCATTTAATGTTGATAGCATGTGCTTCAACACCAACAGAAAATAGTAGCACACCAACCCCTCTTACTTCCATTGACCAAATTTCGACACCGATACCAACTTTAACATTCACTCCAACAGAGGCGGGTTTTGTATCACAACCTGAAGTTATTGAAAATTCAAACGGCTGGGTGGTTTATGATGATACGAATAATATTGTGAGTGTCAATCTTGATACAGGTGAAACCAAAGTATTAATCTCAAGAAAAGAAGTAGAAGCAATCCTGATAGAGGATAAATCTGCCCTTTCTTATACTTATGGCTATGAAAAGCCAATAAAAATTATCCTTTCACCTGATTTCACAAAAGCATTGATATCGATTTGCGCCTCTTTAGATAATAATTTCCGATGCGTGTTTGAAGACTACATATACACAATCAGGTCTAAATCTGCGATTCGGTTACAGCCAGCACCGGGGGCGTATGGAGTATATTGGCAATGGTCACCGGATAGTTCAAAGTTAGCAGGCGCGGCATGGACTTATATTGGAGAAACCTATCAGCTATTAAATTTTTATTCTATTAATAGTGATGGAAGAAATTTAAGACAATTAGCATTGATTACAAATGACCATTGGCAGTTTGCATGGCATCCGGGTAATACGGCTATCTTACCTTTGACATTTGTTCAAAATTTTCGCTCCATTTTGACAGATGGCACTAGTGAACCAAGTATTGTGATGCCAGGGCTAGCACAAAGTGACAAGATAATGTGCATTAATTTTTCACCAGACTATAGCAAAATCGCATTTGTCACTCGCCCTGCACTGCTCGGAAATTTAAATGTACTTTATATAGCCCGGTCTGATTTTCAAGAAATTTCTTTGATTTATAGTTTTAATAACGACCCTCTTTATTCATGTCAGGTGAATTGGTCTGCAGACCAAAATTTTGTTCACCTAGATTATCAATATATTCAAAGAGAAGAAACAGGATTTGAAGATTTAAGCATTCCAGTATCAGGCATTGATATTGTTTTCAATATTTCAATTAATCAAGAAGTTACAACTCCTGCCAACGCTCAAATTTGTGGATTTAAACCCGAGCAACTTATTTATATAAATAATGAAACATCAAATCTGGATTTATTTAATCTGACAAACTCTGAAGTTATTAGCCTAGCAGAAAACGTAAATGATGTTGTAAAAGGTTGCCCAATTCAATGGTTTGCAGAAGAGCCTGAACCAGAAGTTTCGGAAGGAATTGCGACAGAAAATGCTTGTTACCCTAATAATACTTATAAAGATGATGTAAACACA
This sequence comes from Anaerolineales bacterium, assembly GCA_016789365.1. GTDB lineage: Bacteria > Chloroflexota > Anaerolineae > Anaerolineales > Villigracilaceae > Villigracilis. The sequence goes on along the minus strand of JAEURH010000116.1, from coordinate 7,940 downwards.
GAAGACATCCCCGCCGTATTTGACTTGGTTGAAGCATCCTCCTCACTGAATGGTGAGACATTAAGTGTAGTATTGAAATCGAGTACTTTCACAGAATATTTAGTAGAGTACCTGACTCCGAATGTGACCGACTTCTTAAATGGTTGGGATGTATTTATAGATGTAGACAACAATACATTAACAGGCGATTCCATTGGCATTGAATATCGCTTTTCGGTGGCTATCCGTGCAGGGACTGAGCCTCAAATTGGAAGTGTGATTCTTGCTTATGACCCAGTGACAGATACATACATAAGGTCTGGAACCGTAGATGTTCGTTTTGATACGCTTAACCAAACCCTAAATCTTAGCGGAAATATCTCTGGAATATCATCCAATTCACGTTTGGTCTTTTTATCACGCTTCAAAGACTTTACCACCAGAGAAATAACGGGCGACCGTATTTGTGAATAAATACAATTTCTGATTGGCAACTGAGATGGAGAAAGTAGTGAATTTTTGAATGTTTTGCTCTATAATGAGAATATATTGCAAGTTGGAGGATAAATATGCCCAATCCGTTTTTCTTTGCAGGGAAAATTACAAACCCAAACTTGTTTATCGGGCGGGAAAAAGAATTGAAAAAAATTTTCGGTTATTTAGATACAACCCATACTGGGCAAATTCAACACGTTTCTGTGGTAGGTGCAAGGCGGATTGGAAAATCATCTTTGCTTTATCATATCAGCCAGATTCCTAAAAAGTATTTAACCAATACAGAAAAATATCGGTTTATTTACATAGACCTTGATTCTCCACACTTTCATACTTTGAATGGATTAATGCAACAGGTACTTGAGTTGCTTGAAATCCCTGCACTCAAAAAACCTTCGCTTGAAGGCTTTTATGAATGTATTGAAAACCTTAACAGCAAAAAGAAAGTTTGGACTGTTCTGTTAATGGATGAGTTTGAACACTTAACACAAAGAAATAATGAGTTCAAAGACACTTTCTTTGAAAGTTTACGGAGTTTAGGAAACAACAATTTTGCAGGGATTATCACCGCCTCACAAAAACCGCTTCAAGCGCTCGCTCAACAGGGGAAATTAACTTCTCCTTTCTTTAATATTTTTAATCAAATTGATTTAGCAAACTTCACAGATTCAGAAACACAAACTTTCTTAAATCTTGGAAGGCAATCTGACCAAAAGTTTAACGATGAAGAATGTAAACAAATTAATAAAATTGCAGGAAACCACCCCGCCCGCTTGCAAATCACTGCAAATTTGCTTTATGAAACAAAAAAGAATAACAATATAATTGTTTGGAAAGATATAAAGGCGCAAGCGTTAAAAACGCCGCCGTTTATAGAGCATATTGAGAATCAGCAAAGCCGAAAAAATTTGCTTTCAAGACCATTTTTATGGCTATTTTGGGATCTACCACAATATATGGGAAATACCCTTATGGTTTTTATTGGGCGCGGCGAACATACCAACCCGACGGCAGACCGTATGGTTGGCTATGTTTTAATTGGAATATTGTGCGGCATTATTCCATGGGTTGTAATCACACAAGTTATTGAACTTTTCTTTAAGTAGGCATGTATGCTTAATACGCAAACCTCCACTTTTCGCTTTCCGCAAGATATTTTACGATTTTTATACATCATATTTTTCAAGCCGATTTCGCTACGGCGTTACTTTTATGAAGAGATTCAAACGGGAGACCCAAGCCTTTTCCGCCTTTGGCGAGAGAGAAAAAACCACCCTGAATTTATTCCTATTATTCAACTCGCTTTCTTTCATATACTCGTTACTCCATTCTTGGCTTTTCCAATTGCATATTTATTTCAATTGCTAGGTTTTGATGTGAATTGGTACGGCGTGGCGTTCGGCGTGGCGTTCGGCGTGGCGGTAGGCGTGGCGTTCGGCGTGGCGTTCGGCGTGGCGTTCGGCGTGGCGTTCGGCGTGGCGTTCGGCGTGGCGTTCGGCGTGGCGTTCGTCGGCGTGGCGGTAGGCGTGGCGGTAGGCGTGGCGGTAGGCGTGGCGGTAGGCGTGGCGGTAGGCGTGGCGGTAGGCGTGGCGGGAGGCGTGGCGGTAGGCGTGGCGGGAGGCGTGGCGGGAGGCGTGGCGGTAGGCGTGGCATTTATCCTTAGTTACTTGCGCTTTCCGTTATATTTATTGCAAGCACCATGGGCTTTTCTGCAGACACGTTGGTTAGGGGGGGGGGGGGTACGAAACTCTCCAGTTGCTTGGGATGAAATGATTTGGTTTCCGTTACCAAGTTTGGATACACTATTAGTACAAACCAGCCTCAAAAACCGTCAAGAAGGGCTAGAAGCGATTGCTTTTGTTGCCTCATCATTTCGGCAAGGTTGGGCGGCACGAAATGCTATTCTCGAATTAACGGCTCTAGATGTAAAAAGTGCAAATACATTAGATAGCATTGCAAGTATTTCTAAAACGTTGGCATGGTTACCTGAAGATAATCGGGATGAATATAAAAGTCTGTTAGTCGGTGTCGAACAAGTCAGCCAACATGCCCGCGCCGCATTAGAAAGCGAAACCATCTATAACCGTCAAGAACAATTACGCAATGGCTTGCTTTTAATTCAACGCATGAATCAAGGTTTTGCTCTAGATAAAAAATGGAAATTTGCTCAACAAATGATTCCCGCTTTGCAAGTTTGGGAGCATGTATTTTCAAATCAGCTTAATGAAGTTAACGCCAATGAAACTATCCCAAATGTATATGTGGCTGGTTCGCCTTTGGTTAAAAATAGCAAAGCCTTCAAAGGGCGTAAAGATTTATTTGCCATGCTAAATAATGAATTGGTGAATCCGTCAGGTCAACGCCCTGCTATGCTCTTATTTGGGGCAAGGCGCATGGGAAAAACCTCAACGCTTAAGCAGTTGCCTGTGCAGTTGGGTCCGCAAATTATTCCAGTCTCTATTGATTTGCAAAAAGCTACTACCGTTGAAACTGCCAGCGGTCTTTTGTACTTAATGGCTCGTGAAATTAACAAAAGCGCTTTAGAAGAAAGGCGTTTGTCTTTACCTGAACTCACAAAACCTCAACTAGAGCATGACCCTTATCTTGTTTTTCAAGAATGGTTAGAAGAAGTTGATAAAGAACTTAGTAATTATTATTGGGTTTTGCTTGCGCTCGATGAATATGAATCTCTTGGTGATATGAAAGAATCAGGGCGTGTAGATGACCGTATCTTTCAATTGCTAAGAGGCATCATTCAAGGTCATCCACGTTTTACAGTGTTAATGAGTGGCTCGCACACCTTAGAAGATTTACCTCCGTATTGGAGTAATTATTTTATTAATACAAAAATGCTTAAAGTGAATCCTTTAAGTTATCAAGATGCCGTTGAGTTAATTTCTGAACCTATTGAGAATTTTCCCTTAACTTATGATGAAGATGCAGTTGATTTATTAATTACTGAAACAGGGTGTCATCCTAATTGGTTACAGCTTGCTTGCCGTGAAACCGTGGAAAAATTAAATAACGAAAAACGATTCCATGCAAAGATAGCAGATGTCGAGTATGCGCTTGCAAAAGTTCCGCAGATATTGGCTGGCGATTTCAAAGATTTATGGGAAGGAAGTGATAGCACCGACTTAATGCGCTCAGTTCTTAAATTCGTAGCAACTTCTGAAGATGCTTTTGTTAATGAAAAAGATTTAACAAACGCTTTTGTAAAGCAAAAAAATGAATTCCAAACGATATTGAATTACCTAATCCAACGTGATATTTTGGTGAATGAAGAAGGTCATATTTGCTTTACTGCCACTTTACTTCGCCGTTGGGTAGCAAAACAAAATTAATTTTTCCGCTTTCCACCACTTAAATATCTCAATTCCCGCCTACATTCACTGTAATATACCCACCGAAATTACTATCTGCATAATAAGCATAGCCTACGCCAATTTGTGTGATGGTTGGATTTAACACCACATCCCAATGACCTGCATCCGCACGCCATTGGTCAATTGCGTTTTGCGGCGTGCCAATGGCGATGATTTCATAGTAATTGAATGAGCTATAGCCTGTATTGGAAAGTCTATTTCCAATAGATGAACCATCTGAGCCAACATGACCTAGAAAATTATTGCAAGCCATATCTACGCTATGTTTTTGCGCGGCGGAAGTTAATTGTGCATTGACAGTTAATGTTTTTAATTTTGCCGCTGTGCGCGCTTGATTAATCAAAGAAATAATTTGCGAAACATAACTCGCGTTTTGAGTGTAAGCACAATTGCTATTCCCGCCAGATGGTACAAACGGAGTTCGCGTTGTGGATGCACTTGGCGTTTGTGGGCTTGGATTCCCAACTACAATTCTCAGCCAAAATATTTTTTCTGTGCCAATGAAAATACTATTTCCACTTTTATTGTGTAATGTGAAATTGCTTTGATATGTGCCATCAACTGTCGGTGCCGTTAAGTCCATGGAAACTTGCACAATGCCTTTCGGAGCAGTATCAGGCACAGGCGCGGAAAGAGGCGCAGACATTTCTACACCTGAGTCAAATCGAATCGTATATCCAACCCAATTGCAATCTCCACTGTTTTGAAATTCCCATGTCTTTGTAAATGTTTCGCCAGCATTAATTTTTGTATCATCGGGTATTGTCACATCACGCAACAAAATTGCACTGTCTTTGCAGTTTGCATTTTCTGTAACTGCAAGTGTTGGTACGGTAGTTGATTCAAAAGTTGGTGTCACAGTTGCGGGCACGAAACCCGCTTTGGTTGGAATCAATGTTGCTGTAACAAAACCAGATTGAGTTGGCGTTGCTGGCGCATCTACACCGATTGATATACAAGAAGATAAAAATAAAATTGATAATAGAAAGATTTTTTTATACATAACTACCCAACTATCAAACTAGATAACTAAACTAAAACATCATCATTTGCTTTGTAGATTTTTCCACAGGGTCGCTGGAGATTTGTTCTTCAAATGTTTCGCGCGTCAATACTTTGACCTCTAACAGGCTTCTGATTAAGCGATATTTAATTAACTTATACTTTTTCATTTTTTCTTTTAGGCTTGGGTCACGTTCTTGTTTATAAGTTAACAACTCAGCCCGACCACCAGGAATGACCAAGACCGTTTGCTCATCTGCATTTTCTAAGGCTTTGTTGACCAAAGCAGAAGCCATCACATAAAATTTTCTGATAGGCTTTTTCTTTTCATTCCAAGTTAACACTTTATCATCCAAAGATGAATCGTAGTTAAGTCGCGTGCCGATTTCTTGTAATGAATCGAAAACTTTTTTAACTTCCTCGCGCCGTACAGAAGCAATATCTTCATCGCGTAATTTCCAACGTGCCCCTTCGATTCGTTCAGCATACGAATTTAACACGGCATAAATTAAACCTTTGGATGGAGTCATTAAACCAGTAAATTGTTTATTTAATTCTTCTTCTACTTCCAAAAAAATCACATTCGGTTTTTTTTGCAAATAATTCACAATCGCTTTTTCAATATTATCGGACAAGGTTTCCGTAGGGGCGAGGTTTCCTCGCCCATTTGCCCACATGCCCGTATCCACATTTTCGCCTGTTGAATAATGCACAAAATTTTTATCATCTTTCAAAACAGTTTCAAATAAATGTTGAGTCTTTCTTAACGCTTCATCAAATTCATCTTCATCTTGTTTCAAAGCATTATTTTCTTCCAAAGCAATCAAGCCTGCTGTATGAATATAAAAATATTTTGCGGGTTCGCCACGTTCAGATAAAAAGTTTTGCAAAGCATTCTTAAATTTTTCTTGATTCACTTTTTCGGGTTTTGGTTTCTTAGCACTTTTCCAAACCATTTGCACAGGGTCAAGTTCGGTTCGCAATGCAACACTTTGCAAATCAAAACCTGCACACCATGCCGCAGTTATTGCCGATGTTAAAAATGATGATTCAGGTTCAGGTAACAAACCAAACATCGGCACGCCATCTGCTAACAAGTCATTCAAATAATTAAACATCGCAAACAACGCGGTTGCATTCCACGCCCAATCATATCGCCTACGCCGCAAGGCAACTTTATATGGCTCCACAAAATCTTTGCCCCACAACCAACCCGCCCACAAAGCGGATAAAGTCCAAAATGCTTGATTGGGTCTCGGCACAGAACCAATCACTGCCGCAATTGGAATTTCACGTTTCACTTGATTTGCTAAATCCTTCAAACGACCTTCATAGATTAATATCCCGCCGCTTTCAGGAATTTTTGTTGGATACGCCTCACACACTACGGGGGAGCCTGATTCTGCAAACAAGCTGACTCCTCGCTCCAGCATTATCCAAATGTTATTTTCCCGAAACTGATTCGGTGTCGAAAGTTGCTTTGGTCTCTTCCTTTCTTCAGGATATGACCATAATGTATTGCCACCGTCACATGCTAGTAAAACTAAAGCAGTCAATGCGCGTTTTCTTTCTTTGGATATATCTAAACTATCTAAACGATTGATAATCGTACTCAACGCATATAACGGACGTGGCAAATAATGTTCAATTGCTTCTTCGGCATAAACTCTATCTTCATCTTTTAGCGAAACGACTCTTTCAAATAATCTTGAACGATGTAAAGTATCTGTTTCAGCAACTTTTTTTGCACGTTCTTTATCTTCTTCATTTGTAGGCTTCTCGCCTTTATCATCACAATGTTTACATTCGTAAATTTTTCCATAAGGCACATCTTCACCTTTCTTCCACAGAAAAGACTGTACCTGAATTTGCTGATTACATTTTTCGCATGAAGTTATATAAAGAGATTGAAGATGACTTTCGAGTCGTTCATCCCCTTTTTTGATTGCTCCCAAATCTGCTAGTGATGCAATAAATTCAGACTCAGGTGGCGGGTTTGCAAATATCTCCAACAAAAATCTTGTAATTGGATTATTGGCTGTGACTAAGACTCTATATCCGCTACGCGCGGCTTCTAAAACAAGCCGAGGTGAGAATCCGAATGGGTCGAGCAACCAATTACCAGTTAAGTTTTGAAGCGAAAGCCATGCGGAAATGACTCCATCCTCTAGCGGAGGAAGAAATCTAGCAAGCGGACCTACATCTGCTCGTTCAAATCCAGTAATGTATGGCTGAGATTGCATGTATTAAGTATACATCCGCTTTGCTCGTCATTGCGAGCCGTTCTTTGGCGAAGCAATCTCATACACAATCATAAGATTGCTTCGTCGTGCTAAAGCACTCCTCGCAATGACATGTTACTTTTTCGCAGAAAAAATTTCAAACAATGGAATGGGTTGATACAAAGTTGCGATGTGATGAATGTGTGCGATTTTTTTTATCTCATCTTTGATTTCAGCAATGCCCCGTTCATGATATGCCCCTGAATATTCAGGACCTGCAATCTTTCGTCCGATTTGATACAAAATATTTTCAGTTGGACCTGAAACAATTAATTGACCATTTGGTTTGAGAAGTGAAAATAATTCAGTTAAAGTTTTTGGTAAATCTTGCACATGCTCTAAAACATCGAGAGCAATGATAAGGTTGAAAGAATTATTTGGTAAATCAGAGATATTAATTTTAGTAGCGTCTTTTACTTCTACATTATTTGCAAGCGGAATATATTTTTGCACGCTTTGAATCGGGAGCAAGTCTACATCCATTGCAATCACTTGTTTTGAAATAGATGAAAGAAATGGGAGCATCACGCCGCTTCCACAGCCAAAATCTAAAATATTTTCATATTGACCTGTTTCAACATGCTCCATCACTTTGCGAAGCCTTTGCCAAAACAACCAATTGATTAATGGATTCTTGTGTGAATAAGCAGGGAAGGCGGCTTCGTCTAAACGACCTTTTTCGGTTTCGCTTAATACTTGTTGAATAGCATTTCTGTAACGAGTTTTGTAGATTTTAAATTCGGTTGAGTTCATAATGAGTTTGTAATCGGTTCTTTCGGAGTAGTTTTCATATCAA
>JAEURH010000115.1:4823-10193 GCA_016789365.1 Anaerolineales bacterium | reverse complement strand
ACGTTTTTCTCACAACGATATTAACTTAACGCTCTTTCAATTTTCTCAAACGTACTTCTCCAACCTTCGGCATAATTGTGCGATGTATCTTTATCTATATCGTGATGCTCAAAGTGCATCATAGTCCCATCTTTTTCTGACTCAAATTTCACCTGCACCCATTCTTTGATATGTGGTTGTTCTTCCCAGCCCCAAGTAAAGACTAGCTTTTTATTTACTTTTACTTCTTTATAAATTCCTTGAGCTGTATGAGTCGTTCCATTTGCATTTGCAAATTTGACCTTGAAAGACCCATCGACTCGTACATCTAATTCAGCATCTAAGACAGTTCCGTTTGGATCCGAGCCAAACCACTTTTTTACAATTTCTGGATTTGTCCATGCTTCCCACAGTTTTGATGGTGGATGTGAATAAAAGTATGAAATCTCTACGAAGTTATCTGCCGACATAATCACCTTTGCTAATTTATATTTAAATTTTTTCTGACCAACTTTTCACTTCTTCAATATGTTTTGGCGTTGTCCTGCAACATCCACCAATTAATCTTGCTTCGTGTTCATACCAATTTTTTGACTGCAATCCAAACGACTCACTAGTGGTTTCTCCATGCCAAGAGTTTGTGACCGAGACATAAAACTCACCTGAATTTGGATACACAATAATTGGTTTATTTGTATTCTTTTTTATTTCATCAATCAAAGACGGAATATGTAATGGAGATGAACAATTGATTCCAATTGCCGAAACTTGTTCAAAAGAATCTAGCCATTTGGCAACGTCTGCAATTTTTTCTCCATGACTAATATGCTCACCATCTTTGGCTGTGAATGTAAACCATGCACTTGCATTTGGGAATTCACTTAATAATTTAACCAATGCTTTTGCTTCGTCAAAGTTTGGGATTGTTTCGCAGGCTAATAAATCCACACCTGATTCAATTAACGCCTCAATGCGCGGACGATGGAAGTCAATGTATTCTTTTTCTGTTAGTTGGTAATCACCACGATATTCAGAACCATCTGCCAGAAAAGCGCCATAAGGACCCACTGAACCAGCAATTAATGGATAATGTCTATTAACTCTATTCTTTTCATCTGACCAAAACTCAGCGCGTGCATTTTTGGCTAATTGCACAGACCTGTTTATCAACTCAATAGATTGAGATTCGCTTAAACCTCGTTGTGCAAATCCTTGCACTGTGGCTTGGTAACTGGCGGTGATAGCAACATCCGCCCCTGCATTGAAATAATCCAAATGCACTTGTTGAATTAATTCAGGCTGTTCCATCAACACTTTTGCAGACCATAATGAATCGTTCAAGTCACAACCACGATTTTCAAGTTCGGTGGCGAGTGCGCCATCTAAGACGATGATATTTTGTTTTTGTAAAAGTTTTTCAATGGGATTCATGTTTTAATTTTACTACCTAGCGGAACGTCCCGAAGGTTTTCTATGAAGAACTTTATTGGAATACAAAACCTTCGGGACGGTTAATGTCTAATCCAATTCTCCTTTTAGATACATATCAAAAAAATCTATGCTTCTGCCCATTGCCGTGTAAAAACTGCTGGCAATGTTATGGTTATCTCCATCATACAAATATAAATCTGCAATTTTGCCTTGAGCACGAGCAAGTTCTGCTACGCGGATGGAAAATTCAAACGGTACATCTGCATCATTTGTGCCGTGATGCAATTGAATCGGTCCAGATAAATCTGCAAGATATGAAGTTGCTGAAATTGAATTCCAAAATTCAGGGTTTTGTTCTGGTGTGCCATATTGCTCAATCCATGCGCCACGCCAACCTCTGCCTGTTGAACTTGGCGAAGGTGTGAAAGCGCCTGTCCGCCGCCAGTTATATAACAGGTCAGGATATGAAGCGACAACACCTGCCCAAATCACACCGACTTTTACATCTTTTGAAATCACCATGGCGCGCAATGTTAAATATCCGCCCATCGAATGTCCCCACATGCCAATTTTTTCAGGGTTTATTTGTGGATGTTGTTTGAGAGAGGCAACTGCATTCATCACATCAATTTGATAACCAGGATTACCATACGCGCCGGTTGGCTCGCCATCCGAATTATCATGTCCGCGATAATCAATGCGAAAGACAACATAACCTGCTTTTGCAAGTTCATCTACATAATGAATATATCTTTCGGTTGTTTTATAAACATCAGGTGGAATGTAGCCATGATTAAAAACGATTGCAGGAAATCCACCTTCAGGCGGTGTGCCATTTGGAATGGTGAGCAGTGCATAAATTTTTAATCCCTCTGAAAGATAATAAGCATAATAACGGCGATAATTTAATCCACGCTCTAATTCTTTTTCAATCACAATTTCACTGCCGGGGTAAACGCCATTTCTTAAAGCAATAATGCTCATGGGATGGGGAACAGGCGTGGCGGTAGGTAATGGCGTGAAAGTGCTTGTCGGCTCGGGAGAGGATGTTGAAGTTAAAGTAAAGGTTGGTGGAACAGAATCAATTGTCGGCGTGGTTGGCGATGCGTTGAGCGTGTCGAAACGAGGCGTTGCTGATGTGCAGGCATAAATGAAAAGGGATGAAATTAAAAATATCAGAGAGAATTTTTTCATTCCATAAGTCTAACTTCATTCTTTATGCTTTTGCCAAACTCTCTACTTTTCTTAATTTTGCTTATGAATAGGGTGCGTCGCACTGTGTTAAGACGACTAAATTTTAGGTGACGTAGTGCGACGCACTCCGGATTATGCTACTTCTCTTAATTTTTCTGTCGCGCGGAAATATTTGAGATAACGAATTGAATTCATATCTTTACCTAAAAGCAAATCTGTTGCTTTAATGGCGCTTCCTAACTTAATTGGGTCAGTGATGGAACATGTTGCGCCTGCTTGCATCATTAGTGCCAAAAATGCCGCGTTGACAGAATGTCTATCGGGCAAGCCAAACGAAACATTGCTGGCTCCCAAACTCATATTCACACCAAATTCTTTTCGTATCAATTCAATCGTTTTCAAAGTTATTGTTCCAGCAACGCTGTTATGACCAACTGTCATCACCAATGGGTCAATGATAATATCTTCAATTGGGATTCCCATTTTTGTAGCGCGTTTGATAATTTTATCTGCCGCGGCTAGCCGACCTTCTGGTGTGGGTGGGATGCCTTCATCTGCAATCGTTAATCCGATAACTGCCGCGCCTCTTTCTTTGACGATAGGCAGGACGCTGGCGAGTTGCTTTTCTTCTCCGTTGACAGAGTTGATTAACGGCTTGCCACCTTTGATGGCATTTAATCCCGCTTCCAAAATTTTTGGTTCATTTGAATCTATACAAAGCGGAACATCTACAACAGATTGCACTGCTTCCACTACCAACGGAATCACTTCCGCTTCTTCAATTTGCGGATGACCGACATTCACGTCCAAAACATCTGCACCCCAATCTACTTGGCGTTTGGCAAGATGTTTGACGAAATCCATGTTTCGTTCAACAAGTGCTTGACCTAACTTTTTAATTCCCGTTGGATTTATTTTTTCACCAATGATGACAAATGGTTTATCAATTCCAATTGTTACTTCTTTTGTGTTTGATTTGAGTATGGTGTGCATTTTTCTCCAATGTATGTCATTGCGAGGAACGAAGTGACGAAGCAATCTCATTTTTATTTGGGGATTGCTTCGCTATCGCTCGCAATGACATTACTTTCCTAAAAACCTCATCGCCGTTTCTGCTAACACAGCAGTACCAATCGGTAAAGCGCGTTCATCCAAATCAAATTTTGGATGATGAAGTTCGTATACTTCACGTCCTTCAATCATTGTGCCAAGTGTAAACATCGCGCCAGGTGCGTTCTTCAAAAATTCAGGAAAATCTTCCGCGCCTAATGATTTATGTAATGGTTGCACTTTGCCTTCACCTAATAAATCTATGCCAACTTTTTCAATCGTTTCAGCCACAAACTTATCATTAATCAACGGCAAGCCGCCGAACAAAAACTTTAATTCATAATCGCCGCCAAGTGTTTTGACAATTTCAAATACACGCGTGATTTCTTCGCGCAATTGTTTTTCTGTTTCTAATGATGTAAAACGCATTGTGCCTTTGATTTCAACTTTGTCTGGGATTACATTTTCAGTGAAGCCACCATTGACTGCACCAATGCTAATCACGGTCGGTTCAAATGGGTCTAACCTTCTTGAAATAATTGAGTTGATTCCCATAATGACATGCGCTAACAAAACAAAAGGGTCATTTGATTTATGCGGATATGCTCCATGGCCACCTTTTCCTTTAATCGTTGCACCCCATGATGTCACGCCTCCACCACTTGCGCCTTCATTGATGGCAATTGTGCCAACAGGGCTTGTCGGGTCAACATGTTGTGCAATGACATAATCCACACCCTCCACTGCACCTTCATCATACATACGTTGTGCGCCGCTTTTGCCTTCTTCATCCGCTGTTTCTTCACACGGCTGGAATAAAAATCGAACACGTCCATTTAATTTTTCTTTTGCTAAAATTTTTGCCGCACCCAATGCCATTGCCGTATGTGAGTCATGTCCGCAAGCGTGCATTTTATTTTCTACAGTAGATTTGTATTCCGTTTCATTTAATTCTTGCAATGGAAGCGCGTCCATATCAGCCCGAATAGCAACAAGTTTTCCGCCTTCGCCTATTTCCGCGACCACACCTGTTTTGCCAACCCCACGCTTCACTTTGTAACCCATTTTTTCCAATTCATCAGCGACGATTCCTGCAGTGCGAAATACATCAAATCCAGTTTCAGGATGTTGATGAAAATCACGCCGCCATTCGATTAATTCTTCTGAAATTGCATGTGCTTGTTTAATCATTTGATTATGCTCCTTTATATCGCTTCATTCTTGACTTATAGTTGGTTACTGTTTCATCATCATTTGTAATACGTGATGCGTAATCTGTAACTCGTATCTTGTTACTCTTAACTCATTTCTTTTTCTTCACTGTCTCTTTTTCCGCCGCCGCCATAATCTTATCTAACTCGGCTTCTTGTTGAGGTTCCAAAGGTTCTACAACATGTTCGCGTAAAATTCTTTCGGCTTCATCGGTTGCGTAGTCTGCCATTTGTTTGCGACTCATTTTATCTTCCCATGTATCCCATGAGTTTCTTTCTGCTAATTTCGTCAAAGCCATTTCACCTGCACGTAAATGCTTGAGCGTATGTTTGCTAGCTAAATAATTTCTGTTTGTATTCATCACAGTATTGATAACTTCCACTGCCAAATGTTCTGCATCTGCCGATAACCCTTGACGTTGACGATGTACACTTTTTGCTAATTCATTATCTAAAACCATTTGTGCAAACGAACCCATCACACCTGCTTCCATTTCACCAATGC
>JAEURH010000115.1:0-4813 GCA_016789365.1 Anaerolineales bacterium | reverse complement strand
CGTTGAGTCCGCGTTCAAAAGCATTTTGTGCATCAAGTGTATGAGCATTGGTTGAGAACCCATACACGTTGACTGAGAACCCATAATAATGTCCGAGTTGAACCGTTGCCGCAGATGAGATACCAAGTTCAACGCCACCCCAAATCAAACCAGTACGTGGTTCCAATAATCCTAATCGTCCACAATAAATCACACCACAACCAGGATTCATGATTTGTGCCAATACCAATGGAGCAAGTGACTCAGCACTTTGTTGTACAAGACTTCCAGTAATTGTCATTGGAGATGTTGCGCCACCAGTAGGTGCAGGAAGATTCGCATGAATGACTCCTGCGTTTGCCATATCCATAATGGCTTGCGCGGCGACATCATGCATTGTTAATGGACTCACTGGCGATAATGAAAGTGTTAATTCATGTGGCTGAATGCCAATCACTGCCGCCATTTCAACTGCATACTTAACCTCGTGACCAAATTGAATTCCAGGTCCTTGCACTGGTTTGGTTGTATGTGACAAGGTATGCCGATACATATACAACGCCATCATTTTATTTTCAACATCGGGTGGCGTAAAAAATGGCGTGACGTTATTGCAATTTGGAAGTGCATCTAATACACGCGTTGCATTGACACAATCTTCATGTGTTGCGGCATGATGTGTACCTGTTCTTGCATCAAACACATCTCTAGCGCCACCGAGGTTATGAAAAAATAATTCACCACTTCCAATTTTGTTTACTGTTCCATTTCGCCCACGAATCTCTGGTCGTTTGTTTGCTTTGGCAACCGAATCCATAATCAAATCTTCGGGCATACACACACGATTACCATTCATCGTACAACCTGCACCTAATAAAATATCCAAACTTGGTTGATGCGTCCAAATAATGCCAACCTCACTCATTACTTTCATAGTGGCATCGTGCATGGCTTTTACTTCTTCATCTGATAAGAACTTTAAGTATGGCATGTAGTTAATCTCCAGTTATCTAATCTCAAAATCTTTTTTATAGTTAATATTTTTGTGATGACCGCAGACCACTGACCGCCGACCGTAAAAACCGTCTACGGTCTGCCGTCTGCCGTCAGAACTTTCTTTAAAAACTCTATTCTCTTCGTTTCTGATTCAATTATATTTTCTATTTTCAAAAACGAATGACCTTCATCTTCATACAAAAGCAATTCAACTTCTTTGCCAAATTCAATTAATTTATCTCGTGCATCAATTGAATCAGATGCTGGGCAACGCGGGTCATTGCCACCACAAATTAATTGCACAGGAGCATTTACTTTATCTAAAAAGAAATACGGTGAAAGTTGCATCCATCTTTCTTTATTTTCTTCGGGGTCGCCCATGTTTTCAATATTCCAATGTTGTAAATCTTCACGCGATTCGTAATGTGATTTTATCCAATTCATAAACGGAACGACTGCCGAACCACCCGCAAATAAATCTGGATAAAAGGTTAAACAACACATTGTCAAAAATCCGCCATGACTTCGTCCCGTTACAGCGATTTTATTTTTGTCTGCCAAATTATTTTCAATTAAAAATTTCACACCCGCCGCACAATCATTTGCATCCACTCCACCCATATCATACCTACTTGCGTTTTGCCATTTTTTTCCATAGCCTGTTGAGCCACGATAATTCGGTTGCAACACATTCCAACCGCGCGCCAACATTTCACTCACAAACGGATTCCACATATTTTGATAATGCCAATTCGGTCCGCCGTGAATATCAATGACAGCACACTTACTATCTTTTGCACGAAATAACAAAGCAGGAACTTGCACATCATCCATGCCTGTGTAAAAAATTTCTTCAGGTTGTGCAAAATCAAAACTGATTTCACTTGATTTTGTTAATTGAATCGCTTCGCCATTTTCTAAATTGATTTTCCACAAATCAGGTGGGTGATTGACATCTTCATAAATCAAGATAACTTCATTATTAATGATTTGCGGATTTGAATGGACTCCATCTCCAACTTTTACTTGATGAATCTCTCCGCCTCTCTTCTTAAATTGAAAATTGGTTCTTGCACCCTCGCTATGAATCCAGCCGATAAATTCCCCGCTTCGCGAAGAGACAGGTTGTGTATCATCACCAATTGAATCTGTTACCCAAGTAATTTTTTTAGACTCTACATCATATAATCCAATGTTATGCCATTCCCCATTTTCACAAGAAAATAATAAATGCTTTGAATCTGATGACCATACAGGGTGTTGTGTATTTATTACTTCGTCATTATCTTGCAATTGAAAATATGTTTTGTTTGCCACTTCTACAACATAAATCGAATACTCGCTTGCTTTTGATTCTGCTGAAACTGCAATATATTTTCCATCTGCTGACCATGTCACATCCCAAATGGGGCGGTGGATGTCTAGTAGTAATTTTTTTTCTTGTGTTTCAATATCTAAAAGATATAAAGCAAAACTTCCACTTTCATCAGAGAGAATCGCTAATGTTTTTCCGTCTGGAGAAAAATCAAAATTTGGTTGATGCGCATAGCCAGAATTGGGTGTGAGATTGATAATCGAGTCGTTGTGTAGATTATGTAGATAGATATGATATGACTCACTGCCATCATAATCTACAACATAAGCCAAGTGTTTTCCATCAGGTGAATGTTTTGGAGAAAATTTAGAACCAACAATTTCGCCACCCAACTCTCTAATCCGCTGTGTTGAACCTGTCGAAGCATCTAATTCTCCAATCTCTAACCTCCACAAATCCCACTTCCCACTTTTATTCCAAGCAAACACAATTTCTTTTTCATCAGGCGAGATACTGAATCTTAAACCCGTGTCCACGTTTGGGATGCGCAGAAGTTGGGGGAGAGTCAGCATGGCTTATGCAATTTGAAAATCTTCGATTGTGGGTAATTGTTCAACACCTGCTTTTTTAGCAAGGTCAAGCATGAAGGTATGTAACTGAGTCACTTTAGCAGAATCAAGTTCAGGTCTAGTATAAGAAGCGAGCAAGTCATTGACCATCACTTTAGCGCGGGAGAAAGCATCCAGTGAGCCTGATTTTTTCCAATCGCGCATTGAATCTCTATCAATCACATTACTTGGTAAATGTTGTTCTTCGCGGAATAACTTCATGGTGATTTTTTGTTTGAGGAAATCTCCACCTTTGAAATTAATTTTGTCATCATAAAAACCTGTTGCTAATGTTTCAGTATGAAGTTTTACACCTTCTAACATGCGTTTTGCCATAGCAATGCCTTCAGCATCAATAACAAGTTTTTCGGCACTGTGACATGAAAGAAAATCTAACATGCCCGAACCAGAAATCATATTGATGCCACTCAACGCTCCAATCATGGCAGTCACACCGCTTTCAAGACCTGCTTGTGCATCTACAAGTTTTGAATCGGTTGCGCCAAGATAGGTATGTGTTGGCATGTTTAATGATTTTGCAACTTGTGCATAAGAACAATCAAGCATAGCAGTTTCAACTGCGCCCATTGGTGTTGCACCTTTTTTCATATCAAAGATACATGCCGCGCCACCCCAAACAATGGGTGAACCTGCTTTTGCTAATTGATGAATGGTAATGCCTGCCAAACATTCGGCTGTGTGTTGTGTGACAGTTCCAAGCATTGTTACAGGAGCCGCCGCACCAGATAATGGCACTGAAACAATTTCAGCGGGAATACCTGCGCGTGCTAATGCAATTAAATTTCCAGATGCAAAGTTACTCCAAATTAATGGTGGAGCAGGACACACATCAAATATGGCGCGTGGTTTATTTTTTGCTTGTTCGTGTCCGCCCGCCATAATTGCTAACATATCAATCATTTCTGAAACGGTTTTATTTGTAAATGCACCCGTCACAATTGGTTTTTTTGAAAATAATAATGCTAAATATAAACGATATGAATCTTGTATTGTTTGTGGCACATCATGGCAAACCACTGCTGTTGATTGTGCATCATATTGTGATAATTGTTCTGCGACCTTAATTAATTTAACCAAATGTTCTGTTTCAGTGGTGTCATGCTCCAATGTTTCTGGATTGAGCATAGCAATACCTGATGAGCCTGGGTCAAAATGAACTGCATCGCCTCCATATTTGACCGTGGGATTGCCATCGTAATCGTATAAATAAAACTCGCGTGGAGCACTTTCTAACGCCTTGCGGACGATTTGTTCTGGAATTTTTACAACACTTGTTTCTTCATCAACCTGTGCGCCAGCATTGCCGAGTAATTCACGCGCTTCTTCATTATTAACTTTTACCCCAGGTTTTATAAGAAGTTGATGCGCTTCATCTAAAATTCGTTCGATCATTTCATCGTTTAGGAGTAAAAGTTTTGGTTGCATAATATATCTCTTTCTTAAACACTAAGGACACGAAGTACACAAAGATTTATAACTCAATCTGATCAAGTGACTAATAAGACCAGTTAGACTAGTAAGACCAATAAGACTATTGATCTGCTTTTCCAACTAACTCTTTGGCTAACTTCACCGCACCGACTGCGTCTTCAGAATATCCATCGGCTTTGATTTTGGTTGCCCAGTCACGAGTAATCGGCGCGCCACCAACCATCACTTTAATTCTTGGGCGTAAACCTTCTTTATCTAATTCTTCAATCACTTCACGTTGACGTACCATAGTGGTGGTCAACAAAGCACTCATACCGATAATTTGTGCATCAATTTCTAATGCCTTGCCGATAATTTTGTCGGCGGGTTGGTCAACACCTAAATCAGTGACTTCAAATCCAGATGCACTTAACATTGTGCCAACTAATGTTTTTCCAATTTCATGAATATCACCTTCGACTGT
>JAEURH010000114.1 GCA_016789365.1 Anaerolineales bacterium | reverse complement strand
CGGTGCAAATTTTGGTTGGAGTATTATGGAAGGAAGCATTGGCTATGATGGCGAACCACAACCTGGTTTGTTACTTCCTGCCGCTGAATATAGTCACTCAAACCCGTATGAAGGTTGTTCTGTAACAGGCGGAAATGTTTATCGTGGTTCTATGCCTGAATGGAATGGCATTTATCTTTATGGTGATTACTGCACAGGCTACGTTTGGGGATTGTTCTTATCAAACGGACAATTTCAAAATCAACGCTTGTTTGAAACGGGTGTGACGATTACTTCATTTGGTCAAGGTGAAAACGGGGAGATTTATCTGGCAAGTGATAATGGCAGTGTGTATACGTTGACGAGAAAATAATTTTTTAAGTAGGGGCGACTCGTGAGTCGCCCCTACTTTTATGCGAATGGTCTCTCAACAACTTAATTGCAGAAACTAACAGAATGATTCCAAGCAAAGTATGTAAGAACACGCTTGGTGCAAATCTTAATAAGTAACTCCCTGTCAGCGCGCCAAGAATAGAGCCAAGCGCCATCCACAGAATGAAGCGAGACTCAAAGCGAATGTCATCCAGTTTGCCTTGTCGTTTGTAGCGGAATAATCCAATCAAAATTGTGGGGATGCTAATAGCAAGGCTTAGGCTTCCAGCCAATTTAATATCCGTTGAAAATATGATGAGGATTGTTGGGATAATTAATTCGCCGCCTGCGACCCCAAGCATACTGCTGAATACGCCGATGATGATTCCCATTACAAACCCTAAAAGAATACGCACCATAACGGGAAATTGCAAGCTTTGAAGCCCTACGATAAAGTTATAACTGACCAGAATAATACTTAGAACAATCAGGAATACAATCACAATCCGCGAGAGGGCGCGCTCATTCACTTTTGTTGCAAAATGTACGCCGATATAAGCACCAATTAATGAACCTGACAAGATATTAAGGATAATGCCAGCATTGGCAGCGATTTTATTCAAATTGATAAGACCTGTCCGAAAGATGAATGAAAAAATAACCGTCACCAAACTGACGACAAGATTTATCGTAATTGCTTTCAAGGTGCGATATTTGAAAACACCTGTAAGCACAGGTAATCGAAATTCCGCGCCGCCTAAACCTATCAACCCGCCGAGGATGCCAATTAACGCACCCCATCCAAATGCTGGAATGTTCGGTCGTTCTTGCTCTGAAGTATTAAGAGTTGTCATCTGCTTTTTGCCTTAATCGAATAACAAAGAATATCAACCCAAAACCAATCGAAGAAAGGATAAGTGCCAATTGATTGGCTTGTGAAATGTTGTTTGCTTGCGCCGCGTCATAAATCGCCATAGACATGGTTTGTGTTCTGCCCGGAATATTTCCTGCGACCATTAATGTTGTACCAAAATCACCCATTGCACGCAGAAATCCCAATACACCACCCGCGAGTAATCCGCGCCAGATAAGTGGTAAATATATTTTTACAAACAACAGCCATTTTGTGCAACCGTCTATTAATGCCGCTTCCTCAATTTCGCGAGAGATAGCCGCAATACTCACTTGAATGGTTTGAATTACAAGTGGTAGAGCCGCAATCGTTGCGGCAATAATTGCCCCTTGAATAGTAAAAACAATCCGAAAGCCCAACCATTGTTCAAACCATGCACCTAAACCACGCTGACCAAATACCACCAATAAATAATATCCAAGCAAAGTGGGCGGTAAGATAAGCGGAGCCATTACCAATCCTTCTGCAATCCACTTGCCTTTGAAAGGTATTTTTACTAAAGCCCAAGCAATTAATGTACCGAAAATCAGAGCAATGATTCCTGCCCACGATGAAACCCAAAGCGATAAAACAAAAGGTGAATAATTCATTTATGGTGTTGGCGTTGAAATTGTTTCGCCCGGCAAAACAAAACCATATTTTTGCAGGATAGGACGACCTTTTTCACCATTGATAAATTCTGCGAATTCTTTCGCTTCTTCTTGATGTGGACTGCTGGTGACTACAGCCAAGGCTTGGTTTAACGGGTTATGGAGTGAGTCGTCAATGAGCGACCAAGTAATTTCTGGCACATTCGCAACGGACAAAGCCACAATGCCGACTTGTGCATCTCCCGTTTGAATGAATTGCAAAGTTTGGCGCACGTTTTCTCCAAACACAATTTTATTTTCTATCTTCTCCCATACACCTGCTGAAATTAAAGCTTCTTTGGCGGCAAGACCATAAGGTGCATGTTCAGGATTGGCGATGGCAATGCGAGTAATATCGTCTGAAAGTAAATCTTCCAAAGAGACGGCGCTTACACCTGAATCTTTGTTGACCGCTAGCACAATGTGTCCGCGGGCATATAAAGCCACCGTTTCAGGGATGACGCGATTGTTATTTGCGAGTTCATCCACAAAACTGATATTAGCGGCGGCGAATAAATCAAATGGCGCGCCGTTGTCAATTTGTTGGGCGAGTTGACCTGTAGAGCCAAATGTGAATATTACCTTGTTGCCTGTTTCTTGTTCATAAAGTTCGCCGATTTCTGTAAAGGCAAATTGCAAATCGGAAGCGGCGGCGACGGTTAGTTGGACAGAATCAGTTGTCGGCGAGGAAGAAGCGGAACTACATCCTATTAAAAACATAATCAGAAATATCAAGGATAAATATTTTTTCATGGTGGTTATTATTATACTTTTATAATCATCCTATAATTGACATAAAGAAACCTGCATGATATAAAAAAGAAAAAGAACGCTGTACTCATCCAGAGAGGCGGAGGGACCGACCCTTTGAAACCTCGGCAACCGTTCAAGCGGTGCCAACTTCGGCAATTGACTTTTCAATTGATAGATGAGAGATGATATGAAATTCATGTCGCCTCTCAATTTGTGAGAGGTTTTTTGTTGCAAAAACCCCGTTGGTCGAGACGCAAGCAGTCGAGACCAACAGTAAACAGGAAAAGAAATATTTTTGAAACCTTGTGGTCTCGATACGCCCTCATTTCATTCGGGCTACTCGACCACCGAGATATGAGATGACTGAAAAAATACAAATTTCTCTTGCAACAATAGATGACGCACCTGATATTGCTAAGTTAAATTTTCTCTTCAATGAAGGGCAAAAAAACGCCGAAGCGATTGCTTCCGATATGGCAAACCCTGCTTGTGTTGAAAGCGTGATTCTCGCAAAAACATCTGACCAAACGATTGGATTTGCATTGATACGAATTGTGCCAACAGTTTTGTATGTGACACCTCACGCCGAATTGACCGAGTTGTATGTGATGGAAGAATTTCGTCAGCAAGGTGTAGCCAGCCACTTGATTGCTTTTGCCGAAAATGTTGCCAAACAAAAAGGTGCAAAAAGTATTTACATTCAAACAGGTGATGATAATATCCCTGCTTTGTCTTTGTACCACAAGTATGGATATGAAGAATATGATGTAGTATTGAAGAAAAATCTATAATGAGGCTTCCGAAGTCTTAAAGACTTCGGAAGCCTGAGAAAGTATATGACCGAAAAAACAAAACTCACTGGCGGACTCGAAAAAACCGTCACATGGGTTTGGTTAGAAAATAACCAACTCAAAGTGGAGTATTATGATTTCAGCGAAGACGCGCAAAATGCTTTTGGCAATGACATTGCTTACATTTTGACAGTTATTGAAATGGAGAAATTATATTCAGTCACGAAGCAAAATGAAACATCATTGATTCAATGGCTGAGTGAAAACTTCAAATCATATTTTGAAATCAAGAACTGGCTGGAAGAGAATAAAATTAAGTTTGAAAAAGAAATAGATAGTTGGGCTTAAGTTAAGCAAGACTTCCGAAGTCTCGAAGACTTCGGAAGTCTGAAAAGAAATTAATGAACAAATAAAAAGGAAAGTTTTAATGACACAACGTAAATACACAAACCGCTCATACCTCGATGCCCTCGAAAAGAAAGTGCTTGTCTTCGATGGCGCGATGGGAACGAGTTTACAACTACAAAATTTAACTGCCGAACATTTCGGCGGTGAACAATACAACGGATGTAATGACTATCTCGTCATTTCATATCCCGAAGCTGTGGAAAAAGTCCATCGTTCATTTCTTGAAGTGGGTGTGGATGTGCTTGAAACAGATACTTTCCGCTCGAATCGTTTGACGATGCAAGAATATGGTTTGCAAGACAGAATTATTGAAATCAACATGGCGGCGGCACAATTAGCAAGAAGATTGGCAGACGAGTATTCGACCACAGACAACAGACCGCAGACGGCAGGCGGTCAGCGGTCAACGGTCAGTGGTCAAAAAAGATTTGTAGCAGGTTCAATTGGTCCAAGCGGCAAACTTCCATCCACCAATGACCCTGAACTTTCAAACGTCACATACGATGAGTTAATTGCCACTTTCGCTGAACAGACAGAAGGTCTAATAAGAGGCGGTGTGGATGTTTTGTTAATCGAAACATCGCAAGATATTCTCGAAGTTAAAGCCGCGATCACAGGCATTCATCAAGCATTTGAAAAAACGCAAATGTATTTACCCATTCAAGCGCAAGTCACGTTGGATACAACGGGGCGTATGTTGCTTGGAACTGATATCAATGCCGCGCTTACGATTCTTGAAGGCATGGGCATTGATGTGATTGGACTCAATTGTTCCACTGGACCCGAACACATGCGCGAACCGATTCGTTTTCTTGGTGAAAATGCAACTCTGCCCGTTTCATGTATTCCAAACGCTGGGCTTCCGTTGAATGTGGATGGTCAGGCAGTCTATCCACTTGAGCCTGAACCGTATGCAAATGATATGTATGAATTTGTGACCAAGCATAATATTTCTATTGTGGGTGGATGTTGTGGCACAACGCCTGAACATTTAAAATTATTGATTCAAAAATTAGATAATCATCCACATCCCAAACGACCGCTTCAATCTACGCCTCAACTTGCTTCTGCGATGTCAGCCATCGCTATGCGCCAAGACCCTGCGCCAACATTGTTAGGCGAGCGATGCAACGCACAAGGCTCGCGCAAGTTTAAAAAACTTTTGCTCGAAGAAGATTACGATGGCATTTTAGATATTGCTCGTGACCAAGTTGCTGGTGGTGCTCATGCTTTGGATATTTCTTGCGCCGTCACAGAAAGACCTGATGAAGCCGAGCTCATGCGCAAAGTCGTCAAGAAATTGCAAATGGGTGTAGATGTTCCATTGGTGATTGACTCAACTGAATTAGATGTTTTGGAAATTGCATTGCAAACTGCACCCGGGCGTTGTTTGATTAACTCCACACATCTCGAAGCAGGTCGCGAAAAAGCAGATAAAGTTTTTGGACTTGCAAAAAAATACAACGCCGCTGTGATTTGTTTGACCATTGATGAAAATGGCATGGCAAAAACTGCTCAACGAAAATATGAAGTTGCTCAACGCATTTATGATATCGCTGTCAACGACCACGGACTCAAAGCTGAAGATTTAGTCTTCGATGATTTGACCTTTACTTTAGCAACAGGTGATGCCGAATTTGTCGATTCTGCAAAAGAAACCATTGATGGCATTCGTCTCATTGAAGAAAAACTCCCGGGTGTGATGACTTCTTTAGGAGTGAGCAACTTATCCTTTGGTTTTGCTCCACAAGCCAGACCTGCTTTGAATTCAGTCATGTTGTATCACTGTGTTCAAGTTGGCTTGGATATGGCAATTGTCAATGTGGCACACGTCAAACCGTATGCTGAAATTGATAATGAAGAACGCGAACTCTGCGAAGATTTAATTTTCAACCGCCGTGAAGATGCCTTGCAAAGATTCATTCAACATTTTGAAAATGTTGAAATTTCAAGTGACACTGTCGCTGACCCAACCGAAGGCATGACCTCCGAACAAAAACTTCACTGGAAAATTTTGCATCGCTTCAAAGATGGTGTCGAAGCCGATATTGATGAGATTATTAATCGCGAACCCACTGGCGCACGTTCTGCACGCCATGAAGTTGCAGTTCATACCTTGAACAATGTCTTGTTACCCGCCATGAAAGAAGTCGGTGATAAATTTGGTGCAGGCGAATTGATTCTGCCATTTGTGCTTCAATCTGCTGAAGTGATGAAGAAAACCGTAGCTCACCTTGAAAATTATCTTGAAAAAATGGAAGGTGTCACCAAAGGAACCGTTGTTATTGCAACCGTTTATGGTGATGTGCATGATATTGGAAAGAATCTGGTCAAAACGATTCTTGCGAACAACGGCTACACTGTTGTTGATTTAGGAAAACAAGTTCCCGCTGAAACCATTATCACCAAAGCAGTTGAAGTCAATGCGACTGCGATTGGTTTATCTGCTTTGTTAGTTTCCACATCCAAGCAAATGCCGTTGATAGTAAATGAATTGCATAGGCGTGGACACAAATTCCCCGTCTTGATTGGAGGCGCGGCAATTAATCGCAGGTTTGGTAGAAGAATCTTGCAGACTGAATCCAATGAGGAATTTTATGAAGCAGGCGTCTTCTATTGTAAAGATGCATTTGAAGGTTTGGAAACGATGGATGAATTAATTGACCAAACCAAACGTCCAGCACTCATGTCGAAGGTCAGGAAAGAAGCGGAGATGGAGTTAGGAAGAGTCACTCAAAAAGAATCATCTGCGGTCAGTGGTCAGCGGTCAACGATTGTTCCAAATCCAATTGCTTTGCCAAAAAAACTTGGGCAACAAATTGTTAAACAAATGCCACTTGAAATTGTGTTAAAACATCTCAACATCAATGAGTTATATCGTTTGTCTTGGGGTGCGAAGAATACACATGGTGAAGCATGGGTTAAGATGAAAGCAGATTTCGATGCGCGCCTTGAAACAATGACCAAAGATGCTTTGAGATTTAAGTGGTTGAAACCACAAGGTGTGTATGGATATTTTGCTTGTCAAGCCGATGGCGATGATTTAATTATCTATGAAGATGAAACTGGCAAAAAAGAATTGACGCGTTTTAGTTTCCCACGCCAACCGTATGATGACCATCTAGCACTTTCAGATTATTATGCTTCTATTGAATCAGGTCAAATGGATGTAGTTGCATTGCAAGTTGTCACAGTGGGTCAAGAAGCCAGCGATAAATTTGATAAGATGCAAGCCGCCAACGATTACACAGAAGCCTACTTCACACATGGTCTCGCCGTCCAAGCCGCAGAAGCGACTGCAAATTATTTGCATGAACACATCCGCCGTGAATTAGGTATTGGAGAAAAACAAGGCAAACGTTATTCATGGGGTTATCCCGCCATTCCAGAACTCGAAGACCATTTCAAAGTCTTCAAGTTGTTGCCTGCCGTTGAATCAGAATTGGGAATGAGTTTGTCTGTATCAGGTCAATTAATTCCAGAGCAATCCACTGCCGCGATTATTGTTCATCATCCACAGGCGAAGTATTATTCTGTGGGTGAAAGCCGCGTTGAACAATTAATGAAATAAAATATATTGATGAAACAATATTTGCAACGCGCCTTTCAAATTTGGATTATTCTGACTGTTTTGGTTATTGTAAGTCTAATCGCCATCTACCTCCGCAATGGAATGGATGGTATTAACTTATTCATCCAACAATGGCCCCTGTCTAATCTTGAAATAACTCTTGCATCCACGTCTATTACATGGATTTTATTTGGTTTACTCCTTTATTTACTTACAAATGAAAAAATCAACCAAGACAACCTCTGGATTACAACAGGCTTTTTTCTCATCCTATTTCTTTACCTCAACATTTTTCGTGAACGCTTCCGTTATGGTGACTATCATTATTATCTCGAAGCCGCCACTGCCTTAGCCAATGGACAAACCCTACCTGATACGTATTTATATCTTCCGCTCTGGGCAACACTTCTTCAATTTTTAGTTCCACTAGGTGATTCGGGAGTCTTAGTTACACTATGGATTCTAAATATCTTTGCCCTTTCCGCTTTCTACTTTCTATTAATCCGCATTTTACAAAAGTATAACTTCTCACAACACCTTGCTACTTTCATCACTATTTTGTTCTTACTTATCAATACACCACTTCTAAGAACTTTAGGCTTCGTACAAGTCAACTTACTCGTCATGGATTTAATTATCTTAAGCCTACTCACTTATCCCAAAAACAATTTTCTTTCGGCATTAACGCTTGCTCTTGCGGTTCATCTAAAAACATCACCTGCTGTTTTGGTATTAGCATTCTTACTTGAATTTAACTGGAAATGGCTTGCTTGGTTTGCGATATCATTTCTTTTGATTGGATTATTCCCAATTGCCATTAATGGAACATATCCATACTTTGACTATTTCAACAATGCCTTTCTGCTAACCCAAATCCCAGATACAAACTTCCACGATACATCTTTTGATTCGTTCCTACGTTTTCTCAACCCATTCTTCGGGATTCAAATTGAACAAACCCGCGTCATAGTTTTAATTCTAAAAGTTTTGTTACTAATTGCTACACTTTTCGTCATGGCGAAAAATATTCAACAAAAATCTTTTTCACAAGAAAATAAAGTTCTCAATGCGGTTCCTTCATTATTCATCTTGATGACACTCGCTTCTCCCATAGTCTGGGACCATCATGGAATATTCGTCACATTATCATTTTTGCTTTTATTCAAACGAATTGATAACCTAAATCATTGGTTATTATTTTCTTTCGTATATTTCCTTGAATTTGTTTTGCCATCATTCGATTTCTTCCCTTGGTCATACGGACGTTTGCTTGCTCCACTGATTGTTTTGTGGTTAATGTTCATTACATCAAAAAATAATGAGCCAACAAATTTTATCCAAACAATGAATGCGTTGCGCTTTCATTGGCAAAGTAAATAATGGATAAGTTAACTTGCTAATTCAAACAAATCTCATTCGCAAAGTGCGACTCACTCTTCTAATGATTCAATGAAGAAATTTATTCCCGTATTTATTTTCTTACTTATTTTACTTGCAGGTTTATTGACCTTTGATGATTATGGTCAAAGTTGGGATGAAGATTCTCTGCAAACGTACGCAATCAAATCTCTCAATGCGTACTCAACATGGCGCGAAGCAGGCATTGTCAATTTAACGCGCGATGATTTGGCGTTTTATGGTCCTGCATATGTCATGTTGGTTGAATGGCTCGCGCAAACTATCAAAACTTCATTTCATATTTCTGATGTTCGTCATCTGATTTATTTCATTACTTATTTTTTCGGCATACTCGCATTTTATTCAATTGCAAAACGTTGGTTGAATGGAAACTCAGCGTTAGGTGCAACACTTTTATTTGCAACTCAACCGCTTTTGTGGGGACATGCTTTTATCAACCCCAAAGATACGCCGTTTCTTTCGCTTTTTTTGATTTCGATTGCACTTGGATTCAAAGCCCTTGGCTCAATTGACTCAAATCTAAAGATTGATAAAAAACTCACGCTTCTGACTTGTTTCTGGTTGGTTGCTGTTTTTGGACTTTTCATCTTCACCCAAGCCATTCACGACTATATCTCTACACTTGTAATGTCTGCTCAAGCAGGAAACACGAACATCATTTCATTAATCGCGAAAAACATTTCAGGCGTTTCAGCAGATGTTTATACACAAAGATATTTTCTTTTGTTTTTGCAAGCCCGTACAATTTTCTTTCTTCTTTCCTCTTTCCTCTTACTTTTTCTTTTCTATCGCCTCCAACCCGATGTACTAAAAATAATTCTTATCATTCTTCCCGCCTCTTTCTTTCTTGGATTTGCAACTTCAACACGAATACTTGGTCCATTTGCAGGACTCATCATCACGCATTACGTATTACGCAATAAAGGAAAATCCGCCTTTCTTCCATTAACAATCTATGCCATTCTCTCTCTTATATTCACTTACTTAACCTGGCCCTACTTGTGGATGAATCCAATTGCTCATTTTGTAGAAAGTTTTAGAGAAATGTCTCTCTATCCATGGGCTGGAACAGTTTTATTCAATGGCTCATATTATTCAAGTACAAATTTACCTTATTCATACTTACCCGTTTTGCTCGGGATTCAATTCAGCGAGGCTGTATGGGTATTGACCATAGTTGGGGCTTGGCTAGCAAGCCGAAGTCAAGAAACGAAGCGTGGATTACTCGAATTATCAGTGATTTGGTTTCTCATCCCATTTTTTGCATTTATCATTTTCAAAACGGCTTTATATGATAACTTTAGACAAATTTTGTTTATCATTCCGCCCATCTTTTTGATGGCAGGTATGGCGTTTGAGAAAATCAAAAATATAAAATGGCAAACTGTTGTAATTGTTTTATGTTTGATACCAAATATTTTTGGGATTGTAAAATTGCATCC
>JAEURH010000113.1 GCA_016789365.1 Anaerolineales bacterium | reverse complement strand
TAAATATTTACATCAAAAGGCTACGAAACTTGGTTTCCAACTTACCCCGACCTAACTGTTTCTGAGGACGCTTTGTTGGCACGCTTTTACGGTTTTTGCTTGTTGCCATAAAGAAAACCGACTAATGTGTTAATCAATATTATGGCAATTATGAAGTAAATTCCTATTGTTAGGATAAGCGCAAGAACTAAAGGAGTCAATATGCCGAAAAGTAAATCGAATTTTGTCCCTAACTTACCTGCGTACCATTTTGAATATATCCATGTACCAACCAAACCAAGAACAACACCTACTATCGTGCCTAAAAGAGCATAAGTAAATATAAATTGTCCGCTGTTTTGACTTCCCCAAAAACTACCTGCTACTCCAAATAAAGCACCATAAATAATAGATGACCAAATTCTCAACCTTTGACTAAATTCAATTGATTGCTGCGTGGCTTGGTAGTTTAACTCTTTTGCTTCTTGCCATTCAGGAAGCATGGATTTGAAAGTTGGCAATATTCTGCTATCTTTCGACGGGATTCCTAACCCTTCAAACGCATATAACTGTTCTTGAGCAGTGCGCCACTGCTTTACTTTCAAAAATGTTTGTGTGAAAATCAAAATATCAGAAGCCAGATTGCTAATAGATTTTTCGCTCCAAACGTTTCTGCTTTCTATAGCTTTCCCAGGAGACTCGTTTAGATACTGACTACCAAGCCTCTGGTATCTCTGGTCGTATTTTTGACGCTTTTCAGGGTTGGTCAAAATTTCTCTGGCTTCATTCAGCATTTTTAGTTTTTCAAGTGCTTCAGGAGATTCGTTTATGTCAGGATGATATTTCAAAGCGAGCCGTTTATATGCGGCTTCAATTATTTCAGTTTCAGCATTTGAGTCAACTTGTAGAATTCGATAATACGAACTTAATTGCTCATACTCATTTTCATAAACAAAAACATAGGCTTGTGTTTGCGCTAGGTGATTATTGGCTAATTTCGTAACATTTGATTCAACTTTTTGAAGCGACTCGGCTATAAATTCAATTTTCTTGACTTCTTTCAAGATTTCAGTGCTTTGATTATGTGTTGCTTCCAAATGGGGAAAAATGGTATCCTTTTTCGCTTGTAATTCACTCACGGTTTCCAACGTGCTGGAAACAGTCTTTTTAATTCGTTCAATCTCATCAAAATATTTTTGCTCTGTATCTGCCAGCCGTTTTGCTAATCTTTCATTTTCTCCCCTTAAATGCTCCGAAGTATCTTTATAAAGGCTGTTTGTTCTTTGATAGACTTGGAGTAAAACCACAATGCTAACAAGCAAAATAGGTATACCCGCCATATTTATTGCGGGCAGAAATGGTGTTAGCCAATCAAAAGACATTGCTTATTATCTCCTTCCTAATTTTGCAAGGGGCGTGCCAACGGTTTGCGTTAGCGGCGGACGGGGGGCGGGGGTAGACAAAAGCCAGTGAGCAGAAAAATGTTCGGGCGTAGGAAAAGGCTTCTCGAAGCCGCAGAATCCCCGCCGTCCGCTGCACGCTTTGTTGGCTTGCTTTTCATTTGCACGGATACCATGTTTTATCAGATGCTTGATAACACCATTCATACGGAGGTTTATTCGGCAAGTTTACTCCGTAAGTTGCTAAAGGAACAGAGAAATAGCGTGATGGCTGTAAGGCTTTCTCGGAACTGACCAAATAATTGCAACTTGAACCTGTTACACCTTCAAAAGGCATTTTTTGATTTAAGTACAGCGGACTATTAATGTCTGTAATCATACTTGCTGAAAAAGTTTCATCATCCACAATTACGTCAATGTTGCTTGCACAATCGCCAACCCACAATACATTTAACATTAATGTCATTGAGGAAAATTTATCGCTCCAACTCCAATATGGTCCAACTTGTGTAACAGTAAAACCATTATTAGGTTGAGAGGGTTGTCCTTGCGGAATTTGTGTATTTATTACTCGTTCAGTCGCCTGAATAATATTAGTTGGTTTGGGGATTTCTGTATTTGCGAAAATTGGAGTTGAAGCACTTGGCGTTGATTTTAGGATGTCAGGCAATACATTAATAGCCGCCGCACCCAAAACACCAAGACAGCCAATAATCGCTACTGCTATTGTTACAGTTGCCCATATTTTGGGGTCAGGTTTTGATTCCACACATTCTCCGATGATTTTGCTGTGAATAAGCCCTACTTAAGTTGTGCAAGGGGCAAGCCAACGGTTTGCGTTACTTGCGGGTGGGCGGGCGTAGATAAAACTTCGAGAGCAGGATTCTGTTCGGGTGTAGAAAAAGCCCGAAAATGCCGCAGAATCCCACCCGTCAAGTGCACGCTTTGTTGGCTGGCGTTTTGATGTTTTATTGAATTTCTTTCCAAGTCACATAACAATCTAAATCATCGCAGGCGGTTAATGCTCTTTGTAGCATTGGTAGCCAAACATGCGCCCATTTTTCATTTATACCACCGCGACAATATTCTGTTGCGATGTAAACGCACATAGCAACACATAGTTTGTAATCGTTATAAAGTTGATTCCATTCATAACTCGATACGCCATTTTGGATCAAAGACTCGTGGTAGCGTTTCAGAATGGGGATTTCATACTTCCTGCGGAGTTCCACATCCCAATCCAACACAATGGCGTATGCAACGTCGTAAACCCCAAGCCAAGTGGTTAGACCCCAGTTAAAAGGCTGGCGATCAATGATATAGAGTGGATAATTGCCATCGCGCGGTACAAGCACATTTGCTGAACCAACATCGCCGTGAATGATAGTGAAACCGTTTAGGTCTTGTGAACGCTTAATCAATGCCTGCGGATGTTTGGCATACAACTCGCGCATGAGTTCAGCCCAATGCGGTTTTAATTCTGATGAAAATCTTTCCACAATATGAGTAACGCCAGGTTTCGCAATATCTACAAAGTTCTGGATATGTTTCGCTTCATGCCCACTCAAGCCCGCTTCTACCAACCGCTCTTTTCCCCACCATCGGGCATGGAGAATCGCCAAGCCTTCGGCAAGCGCAAGACCATATTCAAGAGTCGGCTTTTTGTCGTAGGCTTCGATATGAGTTTCTGAAACATCTTCAAGTAAAAGGTGATAGCGATTAATTTCTTTGGAGTATGCCGCGTCGTAACAACGCAACAGCGGAGCGTTTTTCACATCCATATAATCGCGGGTGTAGTATGTGACTTCTGTATCGCCGAAGAATTCGCCGTCGCCCAGATCGGTATCCACCATTTTTAGGAAGAGCCGTTGAGGTAGATTCCCTTGTGAGTCATTGGTGTAAATCACTTTCAGATTGGCGCTTGTAGACCAATTGCCCTGCCCTGTGCCGAATTCAAAAGACTGCACCGCGCCGCGGGTCAATGCTTCACTTTGGGCGAGTACAGCGGTCAGCCATTCGGCAGAGACCTGTTCGAGATTAACAATCACCTTATCGGTTGTCATATGGCGTTTTCCAACTTATTTGTTTTCAATGACTGTCGCAAGAATAGGAGAGTGCGAATTGTGCCCCATCCTAAAGTAAACATAAGCAACAGCACGTACATCAACCCAATATCAGGATTGAAACGCAAGGAAAGGAAAATGGTATCTTTGGATTCGGGCAATCTTATAAATAACAGTCCTACCGCAAGAGCCAGATCAACGATTGCAAGCAGGGTCATTTGAATGGCGAGTTTTTGATTTTGTCGAGAGTCGCTTCCAGATTTCGATGGCAATTGACGAAGTTTGCGCACCGCCCAGACAGCGCCAATGCCAAGCAACACAATAACGACTGCAAGCAAAACACGGATATTCTTTCCGATAAAATCTGCGGACTGAGGCTCTAAAGGCTCTAAGCCCACCGCCAGCATAGCCAAAGACCAGCCAATGGAAAAATATTCAGGCATTCGGGCTGGATCGTGTTTGTTCATCAACAACACAATTCCCGTTTCCAGTTCAGGGATAAAAACAAGCAGTGATGTGTAACCCACCCACTCGCCCGCATGTGTTAAACCTATTGGAATAGAGTTATTCGGAGTTACTGACGCCATATCAGGAAATGAAAAGACCGACCACCCCATTGCATATCCCGCGTTTTCACTGAATTGGATGCCAGGTGTGTGAAGAGTCGCAATTCTTTCTTCAGAAAGAATTGCGTTACCTTGATACTGCCCTTGATTTAGTTGAGCAATCAGAAAATGAGTTAAATCTTCTGCGCTGGAAAATAAACCTGCCGATGGTTTGACGATCCGTGAATATGGCATGAGATGGTCATAGGCTGTCGTGATTCCAAAGAAGGGATAATACCCGCGAGTCATGTTCCCACCCCGTGCGCCTTCCAACGATGTGTAGGATTGATCCATGTCCAGCGGATCGAAGATTTTCTCTTCAATGTATTGTTCATAGGATTGTCCAGATAGGGTTTGTATGAGCAATCCAAGAATATCGTAGTTGGTGTTAGTGTACTCAAACGCTTCGCCTGGAGCGAAGTTCAACTCTGCTGTGTTTAGAGCGCGAATACTCATCTCCAACGCTTCAACCGATGAATCGGTGCTCAGATTTCGGACATAACTCTCGCGCTCATCGAATCCGCTGGTTTGGTGGAGGAGATGGCGAATCGTGATCTTGGATGAAACTTCTTCATCAGCGACTCGAAACCACGGCAAATACATTTGGACTGGCGCGTCAAGATTAATCTTGCCTTCTTCCACCAACTGCATGATGCCCAGTGCGGTGATGGGCTTGCTCAGGGATGCAATCAGGAAAGGCGTGTCTGATGTCATGGCGCGACCTGCGTCATCCGCCACTCCGTAGCCCTGCGTATAAACGACTTGATCTCCACGCACGATGCCAATGGCAACGCCAGGAATATCCAAATCTTTCATTTGTCCCAAAACATAGGAATCAATTTCTTGTAGTTCTTTGTATGATTCAGCCGCAACAAATTGCCGACTCGTAGGCACAAAAATCAAACCCATGATAGTAAATATACTGGCAACTTTTAAAAAGTAACGATAAAGCATAAGACTACTCCTTAAGTTGTTAAATGCGGAAATTAAGTTAATGTGAGTCGAATTAGGATTACTACATTCATGTGAAAATTATGCGCGAAGCCAGCCAACGGCTTGCGTTACTTGCGCTGGGGCGGGGACGGCGAAGCCGTCCAACCAGAAAAAAGATAAGGCGTAGAAAACTGCTTGAAAACGCCGCAGAATCCCCAGCGTCAAGTGCACGCTTTGTTAGGTGGCATTTCGACAGATTAACCACCTTTACTCCTGCAATGAATCGAGCCACTTTAATAACTTACCATATTCTTTTCGATTGATATTATAACTTCCTGAAATTATAGTGATTACTAAACTCTGTGACTTTTTTACCATCTCGAAAGCTAATCCTTTGAACGGCTCTTTACTTATAACTTTGATATAGTCCGCCTTTTCAACATCTTGTACCACCGTTATGCCTTGTCTCATTTCCTTCCAATCAAGGAGTATGTGAGGGACTGGCATGTAGCCTGTTTCAAGAACTAAAGAGTCAGAAAATTTGCCAAGTTGCTGAACAAACTCTTCTTTTGAGATTTGCAGGGTGAATGTTGTTTTCTTCTTTAAGATTATTGGATTTACCAACAATCTTCCGCTTCTGACCAAAATCGTAACAAAAAGGACTATAGCCAAAAAGCCAATTGTTAGAATGAGAACATTACTGATTCCAACAAATAAATCACAATAAGCACTATTAGACAGATTTTTCCCGAAAAATGGGCGAGCAAAATCTCCGCAATGGAGCGCAATTATTTTATCGCCCCATTTGGACATTGCTGCTGAGAAAGCGCCGAATATTCCTAGAATGGTAACAATACCAGTGATGATTTTGTCAAGGTATTTTTTGAACATGACCGAATTTCTCTTGGGTTGTATTTGACGAAAATAGCCTGTTTGCTTTTTTCAACGAGACAAAGTTTTGGTACTGCCACCTAACGGTTTGCGTTACCTGCGCTGGGGGCTGCGGACGGCGTAGCCGTCCGCTTGAAAAAGGCTGGCTGCGCAGGAAAAGCCGTAAGATGCCACTGAATCCCCAGCGTCAGGTGCACGCTTTGTTAGCCCCGTTTTGGCTTGGAAGATCCTGATGACTGGGGCTTTACAGACTTTATCTTTTCCAATTCTTGTAAATCTTTCTCGTCACTAATTTCAGCATTTTTCATCCAACTATTTTTCCAAGAAACGTGGAAAACCCATGAGAGAACTGCGCTAGTTACTGACAAAGGAATTACCCATATTGAAGCGTTTAAACCAAATGATATTAAGCACACAGCCAAAACCGACAACGTAATTAAAGCCGTATTGATAAAAGCGACTGAAAAAGCGGTTGAACCTAATCTGCTTTTGCCACCCCAATCCATTCTGATATTATGCTTTATATCGTAAGGTATGCCAGTCGCTATGGGCGGATAATATTTTACAAACCATGCTCGAATTCGGCTTAATCGTCTCCTGTAAACAACAATGGCTACTCTTCGTTGCAACATTTTTCTATAAGTAATCAATCCTACGATAATCAAGATGATTGCTATGCCGCCAATTAACCATGTGCGTAATTCTGGCAAAATAAACGATTGCATTGTAATTGTCGCAGTAGAAACAGCGGCAACAAATGTTACAAAGAAATTAAGTCGAGTATCGCCTACTGCTTTTGCGTCTTGATGTAAAGCGTATAGGCTTTGATATTCTTGAAGTAGAAATTCTTTTGCTCCTGCAATTGCTTCGTCATCGTCCATAGTGAATTTTACTCCGAAGGTATCTTGAAATTACACGGAAGGGGCTAACTAGGTATTATACGGAAACTTTCCGTATAACCACCCTATACGGGGGCTTATATTGACTTTTTCCGTATAAGACCCCAAATTAGGGTCTTATATGGAAGATTTGCCATATAAGACTCCATACAAGGGTCTTATGCGAATTATTAGCCAACTATACGCCTAAATTTAACTTTTGACAATAGATACCAGCCTTATGGAAAAAAATACACCGCCCACACAAAATAAAAAATTGATGCAACAAGTCAGTGATGCCATCAAAACCAAACATTACTCATCTCGTACAGGTGAAACCTATGATTACTGAATACTGACGACTAATTACCGCCCACCAATTCCCGATTCCCCAATTCCTAATCTCTGTTCTCTACTCTCTACTCTCTAATTATCTTATCTATAAACCCACACCTCAAACAACTCACCCAAATCACAACCACAACTCAATTCTGCTTCTAACCTTAATATTTCAGTTGTACTAATTCCCCAAGCATTATTTGCCACATAACTTTTCATAAACGCCGAAAAATTTTCAGCGCCCATAAATGATTCCAATTCCATAAAAAACAAAGCGCCGCGTCCATACACAATCCCGCTATATTCCACACCTGAATAATCGCGCACGGGCAAGCCAATAGGAATCTCTTCGTTACCAACATAAGCCCATCTCCCTTTTAATTCTCTACGAAACGCCATCATTCCCTCTTCGCCATAGCGTTCCGTAAAATATTCCATCGTCGCAAACTGTGCCAACGACTCATCTAACCACGGCTCATCCAATTGGTCATTGCCCACCAAATTATAAAACCACTGATGCGCCACCTCATGCACCACCGTCACTTCCAAATAACCCATTTGCGGTTCCATAATCCAATCCGTAATCGCAATCATGCCAGGGTATTCAATGCCCAATGCCAACGTCGGCGTAGAAACAAAATCTAATTCAGTGTATGGATACGCTCCATACTTTTCATTAAAAACTTTAATAGATTGCGCCGCATAGTCCAACGATTCTTCTGCACCCGCTTGCATATAACCTGGCGTATAAAAACGAAGTGTGACTCCATCAACTTCTCTGATAAATTCTTGATAATTCGGACTCCCCACCAGATAAAAATCTCGCACAGGTCCCGCTTCATACCTGACCCGTTGCCTGTTACCTGTTTCCTCAACATTTGTTTCTATTCCCGAAGCCACCAAAACCAAATCCTTCGGCGCATCTACTGTCACAATAAAGAAAGACATATCCGCATAAGCCACATCACCTGATTGTGGCGGAATTTCCGCATTCCAACCTTCATCATCGTAAACAGCAATCATCGGGTACGCGTGTGCTAACGCCAGCACATCGCTGTAATAGGCTTGCACTCCGTAATTCAAATCCACACTGCGCGGAACAATAATCTCAAACTCCATGCTAATATTTATTTTTTCATTCGGTTGTAAAGGTTTTTCTAAAGGAATAACCAACAAACTATCATTCAAAGAATATTTTGGTTCAATGCTTTCATGATTAACTTTTATATTGTTCACAGTCATCTTTCCGCCAAGAATGTTGGGGAATAAGCGAAAGTGAATTTCATTTAATGTTACTTTTTCATTATTTGTGTAATCTACAGATTGTTTTCCTGTAATTTGATACAAATTATCATTAATCACGAAATCAATCTGATACAAACTTGCGTTTGATAATTCATCTATCACAGCATGATATTGCGGATTAAGTCCCGCTTTGAACGTGGAGAGATTCACTGGCTGGGTTGCTGTTGCAGGTGGCAGGGGCGTAGCCTCCGCTTGGGGTTGCAGAGACAGGCATGAGGTCAATAAAAGAAGCGCGCTAGTTAAGAATAAAAAAGTTTTTTTCACAAATTTATTTCCTTATAAAGCAAAACCGTCCCGCAGGTTTTCATCAAGCGGAATAATTTTTTAAGACAAACCTGCGGGACGTTCATTATCTAAAAATTTCAAAGCATTATCAAGCACTTCATCGGGGTTATGAATGTTTGTATCTATTATCAAATCGGCATGTTCGCGGGCATGACTCAATCTTCTTTGTTGTTCTTCATAATCACTGATTAACCAATCTAATTTTCTGCGTTTGGTGCAGTTTTCAAATGAACATTCTAAAAAAATGAGGATGTTTGGCTTGGTAATGACTTGCCACATTTGTTTGACGTATGAATGCTCCTGTGCAATGTGCCGACAACGATAGCCGTGTTTTTCTAACCCCGCCAGCAATGTAGATTTGCCCGAACCGCATGGACCAACAATGCCGATTAAGAGAGTGCTAGAATCATTATCCATATATTTCTATCATGTCATTACGAACCGTTGGTCGAGTAGCCACGCACTTGTTCTTTGTGGCTTATCAAGACCATAAGGTGAAGCAACCTCCAACGCAATGACATTTATTTTATTGCCCATTATCATGCAAGATTTTATCTAACTGCTCAGGTCCGCCAAGCACTGCAATCACATCGCCATTGTGTAAATCAGTTTTATCAGTTGGGTGCATTTCGGATTGATTATCATGCCGATGTAAAACAACATTGAGGCGGTATTTATCTTCCACATAGCCAACTGTTTTTGATGCGAAAGGTGCATTTTTTGAAATCGTTAAACGTGCCAAGCCAAGCAATTGCCCTTCAATAGAAATAGGGTTGGTTACATCTACACCAGCCGCGGCGGCAAACACGGGTGCTGCCATTTCGGTGGCGCTTAATGCAATAAAACCAAATTGCTCTTGCAACGCATGAGCAAAATCATCATCAAAGATGCGGATGACGACTTGAATGTTTGGGTTTAGGCTTCTGGCTTTTAATGCAATTTGTAAATTCATGGCATCGTTCTGGCTCGCCATAATAATGGCTCGTGCCGTTTTTACATTGACCGCTTCTAGTGTAGTAGGGCGGGTGGCATCTTCATGAATGACTGGAATGCCCCATAAACGCACAGTATTAACAGCGGCTCCATTTGGGTCAAGTTCAATGGCGGCAATGCTTTCGCCCATTTCATGTAACTTCAATGCTACACGATAGCCCAAATGCCCCAAGCCAATTAAGATAATATGATTTTTCATTGTAGATGCAATTGCCATTTCCCACTCCTTGTTGCGGGATTTTCGATTGAATAACAAACTTCCAAAATCTGCTAAGCCTTGCGCTAAGGCAACAATGCCCACCAAAGGCATAAGAAAATGAAACAGTTGTAAGGCGATGTGAAGCGGAAAGTCTCGGTTGGGTGGTTGTAAAAAAGCGGCAATCAAAACGATGTAAATTGCCTCTGCTACACTATTAACTGGTTCATTTACTATCATTGCGATGTAATGATATAAAAACCCGCCGCCAATGACTGCGAATGAAAACCAAAATAATGGCGCACGAAATTCACGCAATAAAATTCTGGTATCTCGAATAGATGCTTGAATATGTCGCCAAAGATGTTTTAGGTTTTTACGCATTCATTCTCTGTTATTCGCTCAAAGGTGGTCTATGACCGCCGCCTACATAATTTTTGCAAGGTCTCAGACCTTGCAAGAGCCTTTTCATTAAATAGGAAGCCTAACCGTCATACGTCGCACATCATCACTAGTGCGTGGAGAAACTTTTAACACCAACACACTAATATCATCCGCTGGGCGATTTC
>JAEURH010000112.1:10140-10516 GCA_016789365.1 Anaerolineales bacterium | reverse complement strand
TGAATATTTGGAATCAAGTGGCTATGAGCAGTATGAGATTTCAAACTGGGCGATGAAGAAAGAAGAAAGAGGAAAGAAAAAAGAATATTATTGTCAACACAATCTTCAATATTGGAAATCGCTCCCCTATTTAGGTTTAGGTGCAGGCGCACATGGATATGTCAATGGAATTCGATATTCAAATGTCTTGCGAATCAAAACTTATATCGAACGATTTATAAATTACGAATCACGAATTACGAATTACCAATTCCCTTTAACTCCTGCAACTATCAATCACAAAAAACAAACTGAACAAGAAAATTTGTCCGATTACATGCTGAACAACCTCAGGCTAGTACAAGCTGGTGTAGCAGAATCAGATTTCAGGTCAAGG
>JAEURH010000112.1:0-10130 GCA_016789365.1 Anaerolineales bacterium | reverse complement strand
TCAAAAAGAAATTGAAGCGTTAATCAAAGATGATTTGCTAGAAATGAAAACCTCCAAGTTTTCAGAAAACTCAGAGGTTTATGTGCGGCTTACCAAACGTGGACGTTTATTGGGCAATCAAGTATTTATAAAATTTTTGAAGTAATTTATTTATTTTTATGCTTCAATGCCGCATGAGCCGCGGCAAGCCGTGCAACTGGCACACGGAACGGGGAGCACGAAACATAATTGTTGCCAATCAGATGACACCATTCAATTGAGTCGGAGTCGCCGCCATGTTCACCGCAGATGCCTACTTCAAGGTCAGGTCGAGTCGCTCGTCCATCTTGAATCGTTTTGCGCATCAGTTCGCCCACGCCTTCACGGTCTAATGTTTGGAATGGATTCTTTTCCAAAACACCTTGCTCTTGATATGTGACCAAGAAATTTCTTTCGGCATCATCGCGTGAATAAGCAAAGGTCATTTGCGTCAAATCATTTGTGCCAAACGAAAAGAATTCTGCTTTTTCAGCCACACGATTCGCAGTCAATGCGGCGCGTGGCACTTCAATCATTGTGCCAAATTTATACTTAAATTTTATATCTTTTTCTTGCATCACTTTTTTGGCAATGGATTCAAGACGCGGTTGAATCCATTCTAACTCTTTGACTGTGCCAACTAGTGGAATCATTATTTCAGGCTTGGCTTTGATGCCGCGTTTGACGCAATCTGCCGCCGCTTCAAAAATGGCGCGCACTTGCATTTCTACAATTTCGGGCATGAAAATACTCAAGCGCACACCACGCAAACCCAACATCGGATTCGATTCGTGCAAAGTGCGAATTGCATTCAACAAATTTTCTTTTTCTTTCAAGCCTTGCGTTTCGCCTCTCACGCGCAAAGTGACGACTTCTTCAAGTAGTTTTTCTTCATCAGGCATAAACTCATGTAGAGGCGGGTCAATTAAGCGGATGATAACGGGATAACCATCCATCGCTTCAAACAGACCATCAAAATCTTTGCGTTGAAATGGGAGCAATTGATTCAAGGCTTTCACTCTTTCTTCAGAGGTTTTTGCCAGAATCATTTGTTGCACAATCGGTAATCTTTGTGTTTCAAAAAACATGTGCTCAGTGCGGCATAAGCCAATACCGACTGCGCCATACGCACGCGCACGTTGCGCATCTTTGGGATAATCCGCATTTGCCCAAACTTGCAAGCCTGTGCTTGGATAACCCTTGCGAATATTTTTTCTCGCACAAATTTCATCTGCCCATTTGAGCAAGGTCATCAATTCGGTTTGTTCTTCTAACGTCGGCTCAATAGTTGGGATTTTGCCGACAAATACTTTACCGCTTGCGCCATCCACAGAAATCCAATCACCTTCTTTAATCGTAATGTCATTCGCTGTCATGGTTTTATTTTCAAGGTCAATATGAATCGCCGAAGCACCAACTACACATGGAATTCCAAATTGACGCGCCACCACTGCCGCATGTGAAGTAGCACCGCCTTCGCTAGTCACCACACCTTTAGATGCAATCATGCCATGCACATCATCTGGTTTTGTAAACGGGCGCACCATGATAACTTGTTGATGATGTTCCTTCGCCATTTCTTCAGCAGTATCCGCTTCAAAATAGATTTGTCCAACTGCCGCGCCGGGAGAGGCATTCACTCCACGTGCAAAAAATTTTCCTTCTTTTTCGGCTTGCTTCATAGCAGAAAAATCAAATTGAGGGTGAAGCAAAGCATCTACATGGTCAGGCGTGATGCGCAAAATGGCTTGCTCACGCGTTATCAAACCTTCCTTTGCCATATCCACTGCAATTTTCACAGCGGCTTTAGCAGTGCGTTTTCCATTGCGCGTTTGGAGCATCCATAACTTGCCGTGTTCAATGGTGAATTCCACATCTTGCATCTCTTTGTAATGACGTTCAAGCCGTTCTGTAATTTTCATAAACTGGTTGTATGAACGCGGCATATATTTTTTTAGATGCTCAATCGGTTCGGTATTGCGAATACCCGCCACTACATCTTCACCTTGCGCGTTGAGCAAAAATTCGCCCATCATTTTCTTTTCACCAGTAGATGGGTTGCGCGTGAATGCCACACCCGTCGCTGAGTCATCACCCATGTTGCCGAACACCATCGTACAAATGTTAACCGCCGTACCTAACGAATCGGAAATGCCTTCTTTTCTTCGATATGCTACCGCGCGTTTGCCATTCCATGATTTGAAAACCGCTTCGATTGCTAGGGATAATTGTTTATATGGGTCTTGGGGGAAGTGCTTGCCTGTTGCTTGTTTATATACTTGCTTATATTCCCCCACAATTTCTTTCCAATCTTCCGCCCTCATTTCTACATCTAACTTGTAACCTTTTTTATTTTTATATTCCGCCAGCGGATGTTCAAACGCTTCGTCTTCTACATTCATCACCACCGTGCCGAACATTTCAATCAGGCGACGGTACGAGTCCCATGCAAATCTGGCGTTGCCGGTAGTGGC
This sequence comes from Anaerolineales bacterium, assembly GCA_016789365.1. Lineage (GTDB taxonomy): Bacteria > Chloroflexota > Anaerolineae > Anaerolineales > Villigracilaceae > Villigracilis. The sequence continues at coordinate 7,638 of JAEURH010000112.1, read as the reverse complement.
GATAATTCCTTGCACCACTTCATCCGTCAAGCCGATGTTGAGGATGGTTTCCATCATACCGGGCATTGAAAACTTTGCACCCGACCGAGACGATACCAACAATGGATTTTTTGGGCTACCAAATTTTTTACCCGTCTTTTTTTCTATCGCTTTGAGTGCTTTTAACGTTTGAGTCCACAACTCTGCTGGAAATTTTCCAGTTTTTTGATAGGTAATACATGCTTGTGTGGTGACTGTAAAAAATGGTGGAACTGGCACGCCAGCCTGTGTCATATCTAATAAGCCTGCACCTTTCCCACCTACAATCGCTTTGATAGTATCCCATGACCCCCGCGCAAGTTTTTCAACTTTGCTATATTCGTTGTACAAGTAAATCCATTTAACCATTGGAAACCTCCAAATGTAACGAATTTCACAAACGACTGTTTATATTGTACCAAACATAACAAATAAAAACAATGGAAATTCAAGCCAATTCGAGCAGTTTGAGAGTAACAAATGTTGAGGTGCAGAATCAGATTTCAAGTCAAGTTTTGAAGCGGGTTTTGGTTTTTATCAAAAAAATTTTAATCAGTTTTTTTATCTAGCCCTCACCTTGCAAGAAGGTAAGTTTTTTATTTCTGTTAGCACTTTGCAAAGTTAAAAATAGTACAAATGAGTGATAATAGCGGCGTAGGAAAAAATTATGAACCCAAAAGTATTAGTTATTGACGACGACGTTGCCATCACAGACTTAATGAGTATGTTGCTCAAAACGCATGGCTTCGACGTTACCACCACAAACAACGGCGCTGATGGTGTGAATCTTGTTAAAACAAAAACACCACAGGTCATCATTTTAGATTTAATGATGCCCGACATGGATGGTTGGCAAGTTTGCAAAGCCGTGCGCACATTTAGCAACGCCCCCATTTTGATTCTTTCTGCGATTAACGACCCGCGTTTGGTTGCTAGTATTTTAGATGCTGGGGCTGATGATTTTCTTGTGAAGCCTGTGCCAAGCGGCGTGCTTGTTGCTCACATCCGCAAGATGATGAGACGAACTGGTGCCTTGCACTTACCCCTTGATGATGCACCAGCGGAAAAAAAAATTAGATTGAACAACACCGCGCCTCTTATCTCTTAAGAGATGCCTGTTTCTGTTTCGGATACATGCTCTTCGCTTGAAAAGAAGAGCATGTTTTTTTATTGTTGCAACTTTTTTAGTTCTTCTTTTGCAAAAGTGAGTGCTTCTTCTCTCGTTTGAATATTTCCTTCCGCTTGATTTTCACGAATCGCTTCGAGTAATTCGCCAAGTAATTTGCTTGGCTGGAGATTTAATTCTTTTATCAAATCATTGCCATCTAATAAGCGCGGGGGTGAAACTGTTTCTTGTGGCTTTTCAAAATAATTCTCTAGCAAAATTCGTGAAATTTCTAAGTAAATGTTCCAAGAAGCGAGTGTCATTTCCTTGTCACGTGTGCCACGCATATCGGCTAGTGCGAGCAAAATTAAATCAATGCCTGCTTTGCCTGCATCACGGAAAAAGCGGTAGATTGCTCTGCGTGTTGGATATTCGTTTTCATTTTCTAATTTACTCGTAAAAGAATGAATGCGCATGTGATTTTTGATAATCACACTTAATCGTTCCACTTCGTCATTGCTTAAATTAAAAGAACGAGCGCGTTCTGCAACGACATCCGCGCCTTGAACATCGTGATTAAAAAATCTTATTCTTCCATTTTCATCAATTGTTTTGGTGTCAGGCTTGCAGACATCATGATACAACGCGGCGAAGAAAAGCAATGAACGATGTGTTCTATCTATGTTTAATGATTGTGAAAAATGGTGGTGAATTTGCTCGCGAAATTTTCCGAGTTGAGTTTGCAAGGCTTCGGCAAATTCGTTTTTCGGGATTTCCTCAAATAAATTGAAAAGTATTTTTTCAAGATAATCTAAAACCGAAAGTGTATGCGTCCACACTTCAAACACATGCGGAGATGATTGCTCCACCCCTTTCATCTTCAACAATTCAGGCATGAGTTGTTCAATCACACCGAGCATGTCTAATGCCTTGATTGAATCGCTCACACGTTTTGAATTTAGGATTTTGAAAATTTCATCACGGATTCTTTCAACGGATATGGAACGGATAAGCGGATGTGCTTGACTCATCCACTCTCTAGTTCGCTTATCTATGCTGAAGTCAAATGTTGCGGCGAGGCGAACTGCGCGCAAAATTCGTATAGGGTCATCTGTAAAAGATGTTGGTGAACATGCCCGAATAACTTTTGACTCAATATCTTTTACGCCTTCGGTGGGGTCAATCAATGTATCGTCTTGTAAATTGTAAGCAATGGCGTTGATGGTGAAATCACGGGCGCGTAAATCTTCTTCTAAGGCTTGCCCTGAGCTTGTCGAAGGGTCTTTGCCACGATAAGTTGCAAAGTCTAAAAAGATTCTGGATTCGTTTTCGTGAATGATGACACGTCCTGTGTCACGTTCATCATCAAGTGGGACAAAATCCGCTTTAAAGGCGTTGGCTATTTTTCGGGCTAAGGAAATGCCTCCAGATGGCAGAGCAAAATCAAAGTCAGAAGAGAGGCGCGAGAGAAATAAATCCCGCACGGCACCGCCCACAAGATATATCTCTTGCCCAGCAGGCAAAATATCTTTTATCTTTTGAATCAATGGCGGGAGTGAAAAATGAATCGGCATGAAAATGATTTCTGGCTTTTCTTTGTGACGTGTGGCTTGCGATGCGAGCAGGGCTTGTTGCGGCGTGCCGCCTTGCGCGACAATTCGTCCTTTTAGTTTTGCAACCCAACGCCCTGCATACGGATTTTTATTTTCTTCCATTATCCCACCTATTAAGAATTATTCAGAAGGTTTATATTTATTCAAATCAACTACGCCAACAAACGGAAGATTACGATAATACTCATCAAGGTCAAGCCCGTAACCGAAAACAAATTTATTTGGAATTGTAAAGCCGAGGTAATGAATGGGAACTTCGGCTTCACGTCTTTCAGGTTTATCAAGCAAGGCACAAATTTTCAATGTTTTCGGTTGTCGCGTTTCGAGCAATTGCAAAACCGATGAAATGGTATGACCGCTATCTACAATATCTTCAACAAGAATTACATTTTTATCAAGGATATCCATTTGCAAATCTAATGTGACGCGCGCTGAGCCACTTGATTCGCGCCTGCCAATCCCATACGATGAAACTGCCATAAAATCTATCATGTGTGGGATAGTAATATGACGGCTTAAATCTACCAGAAATGGCACGCCACCACGCAAGATACAAATCAAAAGCAATTCTTGATTTTGATAATCAGCACTGATTTGCTCGCCAAGTTCTTTCACTCGGGCTTGCAGAGTTTTTTCATCTATAAGAATTTCGGAGAGAAAATGTTGGTAGGGTTGCATGTTTAAGATGGTATGAGTCTCAAATCCTTCTAAATTGGATTATACAATGAACTGTACATCGAAACAAAAACCTAAGATAAAAAATAGAATTGATGAAAAGATATTGTAGTCACACAGAAGTTATCCCCTCTTCAACATATCATCCGTAACTTGGTCCAACCGCAAACTAATAATCTGACTCGCTGAGTCGCGCCCCATCGTCACACCATAAATCACATCTGCCGCTTGGACGGTATTGCGATTATGTGTGATGATAATAAATTGTGTATCTTTACTTAAGTCCACAAGCAAATCTCTAAAACGCCCCACGTTCGCTTCATCCAACATAGCATCTACTTCATCCATTACACACACAGGAGTCGGTGAAACTTTTAGCAAAGCAAACACTAAGGCAATCGCTGTCAAACTTCTTTCACCACCAGAAAGTAAAGCCAAGCCTTGTTCACGTCTGCCGGGCAAGCGGGCTTCAATTTCAATACCTGTGTCAACTAAATTTTCAGGGTCTGTTAAAGCGAGTCTAGCAGAACCGCCGCCAAACAAACGCACAAACGTCTCACGGAATTGTTTATCTACGGCATCAAATGTTTTCACAAATTCTTGTTTGGTTAATTCATCTAACTCAGCCACCACTTGTTTCAAATCTGCTTCGGCTTTACGCAAATCTTCCACTTGCGTTTTCATAAATTCATAACGTTCTTTTTCTTCGTCATATTCTTTTTTCGCATCTGGATTAATCGGACCCATGCGCCGCATTTGCGCACGATGATGAGTCAATTGTTCTTCGAGTTCAGGCGCAAGCTCGGTGACAATCGGTAATTGCTCCACCATGCCATCTATTGGCAAAGGTACAGGACCCGAAACATCTTCGGCATATTCAAACATCACCAAACCAAAATCATCGGTAATTTTTTGACGCAAATTATCCAACGCTTCATTTTTACGAATTTGCTCCAATTGCACCTGACCATATAATCTTTCACCATTTGCAAAAGCACGTTGCGCATTGGCTTCAGCATCTTGCAAACGTTTTTCTTCACCTTCAGCCATCGCCAAATCTTTTTCAGCAGGTTCAATTTGCACACGCATCGCTTCGAGTTGAACATTCAAATTGGTTTCTTGTTCACGCAATTGATTCTTTTCTGAGTCCAAACCTGATAATGAAAAATCTAATTCCTGTAAACGTGTAGAAAATTCTACACGTCGAGAATCCAAACGGTTTATTTCTTCGCCGCGTTCATTTAATTTATTTTGCGTTGCAATTAAATTTTGTTCAGCCACCGCCGCGCGCGTGCTCCAATATGAAACTTGTTCTTGCAACTCGCCCGCTTCTAGTTCATTTATTTTTGTGGCAACAACCTTCAAATCAGATTGTGCTTTAGCAGAATCATTTTCCACTTCCACTAAAGCAATTTGTAATTTTTCTTGATTAGATACAAACTCTTGTATTTCATTTGTCAATTGATTTAATTGACTCTTCTGCCATTCCAATTGACGTGCAGTCGCCTCTGACTCAAGTTCAGCCTGTTGCTCGCGCTCTTGCAATTCACCTAACCTGATTCTTGATTCGCGTGCGTCCGTTTCCAGTTGAGTCAATTCTTGTTGAGCGACAGTCAATTGATTTGACAATGACTCAACTAAGTTATTTGAGTCAGATAATTTTGCAAGCAAACTGCTCAGGCTTGATTCATATTCCCGTTTTTGGCGACCACGCCCCAAGGTCGAAGATGAAGCGGTTTTTCCAGCGATGATTAATCCATCACCGCGGAAAACTTCTCCGCGTAAAGTCACAATCCGCGCGTGAGTCGGAATATCTTTGACTAAGTTTTTAGCAGTGGTTCTATCGCGCACAATTAACGTTTGACCAAGCATTAATCGCACAGCGTTTTTCAATTCATCTGGCGCGTTGATAAGTTCAGATGCAATACCAAAAATATTTTCAGAGACTTCTGAAATCTTAAAGACTTCGGAAGTTTTATCAAGAGGCAACAACGCCGCGCGACTCGATTCATCTGACTCAAGCAAATTCAATGCGTTTTCAATTTCATCTTCATTTAATAAAACAGCATCGAGCGTATCACCCAACGCGGCAGCGATGGCAGTTTCAAGTTCGGCGGGAACATCCAACACGCCACTCAACGCGCCGCGCGATGTGAGATTTGCTTGCAACAAATAACGCGCACCTTCAGCATAGCCTGCCAAAGATTGTTCAGATTGTTCAAGCACTTCAAGTTGCGCTTTCAAGCGCGAGTGGTCTGATTCTTGCTTGGTGCGATTTTCTAACGCACTTCTTCTTTGATTTTCAATTTTTTCAACTTCATTTCGTTTTGCAATTGCTTTTGATTCAATTTCTTGCAAAGCAGTTTGTGCTTCTTCTTTTAACTTCTTCGCCGATTCAAATTCTGCTTTGGCTTTACCCGCTTGTGATTCAGCATTTGTAATGGCATTTTTCGTTTGTTCAATTTTTTGATTTTGCGATTCAATGCGTGACTTTAATTCATCTAAACGCGCATTATTTTCAGCACGCGCTTGTGTGAAAGATTCGATTTGCAATCGTAATGAATTAATTTGCTCTTCAATACTTGAGCGTTCAGATTGCCGAGTCTGCAAAGCATTTTGTGCATTTGTTAATTGATTCTTAGCCTCATCGGCTTCGGCTTGCACACGCGCAATATCTTTTTCAACTTCTTGATAACGCTCACGCGCCAAATGTAATTCGTTCGAGGCACCTTCTTGGTCAGAAAGTATATTGGCTTGTTGAGCGGTTAACGCACGACGGCGTTCTTCCAACACTGCCAATTCACGGCTTAACGTTTCGCGTTGGGTATGCAACTCCGCCGCTTTACGATGCCATTCATTCAAATGAGCACGCAAGCCCGAAAGCCTTTCACGAAATGCTAAATATTCGGCTTGTGCTTTTTCATAAATTCCACGCGCTTCATTCATGCGTGTTTCTTGCGCGCGGACAGATTCACGCGCATCGGTTAAATCACGTTGCGCACGATGCCAATGAAAACCATACCATTCGCGTAAAATTAATTTCAAATCTGCTTGCGCGCGAGAAAACTCAATCGCGCGTTTGGCTTGGCGCTCCAAACTTTTTATGCGCGGTTCAAGCTCAGACATAATGTCTAAAACACGTTCTAAATTTCTTTCGGTGTTATCGAGTCGTTTAAGCGCATCATCACGGCGAGCGCGATATAAACCCACACCTGCCGCTTCTTCAAACAAACGACGACGGTCATCTGCTTTCAATGCAAGTGATGCATCTACTAACCCTTGACCTAAAATTGTATACGTGCGTTCACTTAAACCTGCTTGGGCAAGTAATTCATTCATCTCACGCAAACGCACATGTTGATTGTTAATTAAATATTCATTGCGTCCATCACGATGTGCCACACGCCCCATCACCACTTCTGAAAAATCAAGTGGCAACCATTGGTCTGTATTGTCAAATAAAATGCTGGCTTGTGCCATACCTGCGCGTGCGCGAGATTCTGAACCTGAAAAAATCATGTCTTCAGTTTTCTTACCACGCAACAAAGCATACGATTGTTCCCCCAACACCCATCTTAACGAATCCGCGATGTTTGATTTTCCCGAACCGTTTGGTCCAACAATGGCAGTGATGCCACCTGCAAACTCAAACACAGTCCGCGAGGCGAAAGTTTTATAACCTTGAAGTTCTAATGATTTAAGACGAAGAGGCATTTTTGTATTTTCGATTTACGATTTTTGATTTTTGATTTTACGAATTACGCATTACGGATTACTAGATTACTTGCTCTTAAACTCTTTCAACGCTTCTCGTGCCGCGCTTCTTTCTGCTAGGCTGATGCTTGTTCCTGTACCTCGACCTTTGGCTTCACCCGCAATTAACACTTCTACTTCATAAATTCTGGCGTGGTCTGGTCCATCTTTGCCAACCACACGATAATGTGGCGTGCCAAGTTTTAATGCTTGTGAAGTCTCTTGTAATTCGCTTTTGGCATCTTCCAATTCATCAAGCAAAGATTCCTTAACAGACTCAAACAAAGGGATGACAAACTTTTTTACTTTGTTCAAATCAGAGTCAAGATACATGGCACCGATTAATGCTTCAAACGCAGAACCTAGCACACTTTCTCGTAAATGCCCGCCAGATGTTTTTTCTCCACGTCCGAGGCGAATGGCATTGCCTAAGTTTAACTTGCGAGCAAATTCTGCCAAACGTTCATTACGGAC
>JAEURH010000111.1 GCA_016789365.1 Anaerolineales bacterium | reverse complement strand
AATTTTATAGCTTGACAGAAAAAAGCAATCATCTTCGCTTGAAATTGAGACCTCAAAAAATTTCAGAGCAGTCAAATCCTAGTTTTGTCGGCAGAAGGCAACAACATATTCATTTCAAAGCTCAAACTGGTTTGGAATTTCAACCTCAAAATGAACATGAATGTGCAGGGCTGGTTCTTCTACAGAATAACAAGTTCAATTTTGAATTTGTTGTCTCGAAAAATGTCATCCGTTTAATTAAGCGAACAGATGGTGTGGAAGAAATCCTTGCGGAAAAACCTGTCAACAACGGATTAATATATCTAAAAGTAGAAGCTCAGAAACAGGACTATAGTTTTTATTTTTCAAATCAACCTGATTCATGGCAAGTTCTTAGCGAAAAACAAGATGGGCGAATTTTAAGCACACCCGTTGCAGGTGGATTTGTCGGAACGTGGATTGGCATGTATGCCAGCAGCAACGGACAAACAAGTTCTAATTATGCAGATTTCGATTGGTTTGACTATATTGGTTTAGATGAATCTTAATCTTTCCATGTCTGAATCTAATGCCCAAACTCTCTGCAAAGCCTGCGGACTATGTTGCTCAGGTCACCTGTTTTCGTGGGTGAGACTCAACGCCAATGAATTAGATAAAACCGAAGCATTGGGCTTGAAAGTCATTCGTAATGACCCGCGTCAACGCGGATTTTTACAGCCTTGCCCCGTTTGGCAGGGTGGGATTTGCACAGTTTACACGTTGCCAGATTATCCGCGAAGTTGTGAGAAATATAAATGTATTGTTTTACGTAAGCTATTAGATGAAGAAATTGATTTTCCCGATGCAACGAATCAAATTGAAGAAACTTTAGGTTTGATTCGTGAAGTTGAAAACCTTTTGCCTGCTTCTGCTATCACCAGTTTTCGAGAGCGGTTAATTGCTCACAAAGAAGATGTAGAGAAACTAGATGAACAAAATCTAATCGAAAAAGAATTTTTACAAAAAGCAGGGGAGTTGTTGAATTTGTACGAGAGTCGTTTTGGTGTGGATGATTTTATTGATTACGAAAAATAGGGCTATTCAACCCTCCCACTGAAAATTACCCGCTTGGGGAATTGAAAATTGGGGCTTGACTTTTGTATAGCCATTTGCTAGAATGTTATCGATAACGGGAACGATAACATGAGACAAAAGACCTCACGTTCTACTATTAAAGAAGTTGCCCTAGCCGCTGGGGTATCCACTCAAACTGTGTCTAGGGTAATAAATGAACGCCCAGATGTCTCTCCTGAAACGAGAAAACGAGTTCAAGAAGTTATTGACCAGCTTGCCTACCGCCCAAGCGCGGTTGCGCGTAGTCTAATTCGGCAGCGCAGTCATACGCTTGGCGTTGTCACAGCGGGGCTAAAGTATATTGGTCCATCCAGAATATTGAGCGGAATTGCCTCCGCAGTAGAGGAAGCGGGCTACTCGCTACTATTAAAAGAACTCTCTGATTTTGATACAAAAGAAATTGAGCCAATTTTTGAGTCTTTTTTATCTCGCCATGTAGATGGGATTATTTGGGCTGTGCCTGAAGTTGGAGATAACCGCACTTGGGTTAAGGAAGCCTCTTTAGATGTAGAAATTCCGCTGGTGTATTTAACCATGCACGCACAGGAAAATATATCGGTTGTATCTGTAGATAATTACCTTGGGGGAAAGATGGCTGTCTCTCATTTACTAGAACAAGGTTTCAAAAATATTGGGCATATTTCTGGCCCCTTAGATTGGTGGGAAGCGCGCCAACGTATGACGGCTTGGAAAGACGTGTTAAAGGAAAACGGAATAAAAGCCAAAGATGAGCATTCTGTTGAGGGTGACTGGTCATTATCAAGCGGGATTGAAGCGACCAAGAAATTGCTCAATCAATATCCAGATGTGGATGCTATCTTTGTAGCCAACGACCAAATGGCTTTGAGCGCGATTCAATATTTGCGTCAACATGGTCGACGCGTCCCGGAAGATATCGGAATTGTTGGTTTTGATGATATTCCAGAATCGGAATTCTTTTTCCCTCCACTCACAACCATACAACAGGATCAAAATACCGTTGCCAAACTAGCAGTAGAAGACATCATTAAGACAATTGAATCTGGCTGGCATAAATTAGAACCAAAAAAGCCTCAAACCATTATCGTACCGCCAACACTTGTAGTACGCCAGAGTTCATTGTACTGGAGAGGGGTTGATGAAAAGGAGGTGAATATAAAATAAATATACTGAATTCTGTAAAACTATAGAGAGAAGTGCTTACTCAGAGATTGGTGTCCCAAGCAAGCACTTCCGGGTGAGTGAAAAAGCCCGAATAAAAGGCACTTTCACGTGCCTCCATTATATCGTACCAAATAGAAAATCGAATAAGGAGAGAAAATCATGTTTCAATTAAAGAAGCTAGCTATTCTGATTGTAGCAATTTGTATGGCTCTAGGTGCATGTCAACCTGCCCCTTCAGGAACACCGGAAACGGTCGAAGTACAGGTTACAACTATTGTTGAACAACAAGTAGTTGTTACTGCCACGCCCGGCGCACCTGCTGGGGAGAATCCTTACGCCCCCACTGAATTACTTGAGGCAGTTCAGGCGATTAAGGACGCTACCGCCGGACAAGCACCGCCTGCAGGTGCAAAGTTTGCCATCCTGACCAACAACTTATCGCCATTCTGGACTGCTGCCCAACAAGGTGCCAGTCGTGCCTCTGCTGAATTGGGTGTTCCCATAACTTTCCAAGGTCCCACTGCGGCTGACCTTTTGTCGCAACAATTGACGATGTTGGAAACCTTCATAAACGACGATTACACATCTATTACCTTCTCAGCAATCGACCGTCAGGCTGCTGGCTCTATCATTCAACGAGCTGTTGATGAAGGCATCTCAGTATTTTGTATGGACTCAGATGCTACAGGAACTGCTCGCTCAATGTATATCGGTATGTCTGATTATGATGCCGGTGTAGCAGCGGCAAAGGCTGCATTGGAAATTATTGGCTCGGGTAAAGTAGTCGGTCTAGTAGGCTTTGCTACTGCTCAGAATGCCCAAGACCGTATTGCTGGAGTCAATGACACTCTTGCAGGCACCGATTTAGAGATGGTGGAAGTTTTATACGATGATGTCAAACCTGAAGTTGCCTTGAGCAACGCTCAAACTGCTATTCAAAAGTATCCTGACTTAGCAGGGTTCATTACCTTCTATTCATATGACGGGCCGGCGGCTGGTCAAGCAGTGAAACAAGCCGGAAAAGCAGGTGAAATCAAGATAGTAGCCTTTGATGCAGAACCCGAAACTCAACGCCTCATGCAAGAAGGAGTTATTCAGGTAATGATTGGGCAACGTGTTTTCCACTATGGTTATCTAAGTGGCTATGTAATGTATGCCTCCTCTATTCTTGGCGTTGAAGAAACCCTTAAGTTGCTGGAACCATGGAGAGATGGCGAAGGTAATTTCCGTTTGAACACGGGAATTGACGTGATTTATGCTGATAGCTTCGACTTGTACAAAGAATACTTGAACTCTATTGGTATTCCGTCACAATAATATTCATAATAGGGTGGTTCTTTTAATAGAGAGCCACCCTATTTTTTCTGAATTTCATTCTAACTATATCTATTTTCAGTTAGAAACTGAGCCATTGTTTAATTAAACCAGTGAGACAAATCTTATGGATATACAACCTCTGTTGAAAATGGAAAAGGTTTCTAAAAACTTTCCTGGTGTTCAAGCACTAGAGCAAGTGGATTTCGAGATTTATCCAGGTGAAATTTTAGGATTGGTCGGAGAAAATGGAGCAGGCAAATCCACTCTAATCAAAATCATATCAGGTGTATATGCCAAAAATCACGGACACATACATTTTCGCGGGCAATCAGTTGATTTCCGTAGCCCATACGAATCACAAGCACATGGGATTGCTACTATTTATCAGGAACTAGCACTAATTCCCCACCTAAGCGTATGTGAGAATGTTTTTCTAAATCGTGAACCGCGTAAGATGTTCGGCGCAGTGGATTTTAGAAAAATGCGCCAACAGACCGAGGCCATTTTAGCGGATTTAGGCGTTCATATCTCAGGACACCGCTTGGTGAAAGATTTGACCATCGCGTCTCAACAGATGGTTGAGATTGCAAAGGCTGTCTCTCGTAATGCCTATCTTGTCCTAATGGATGAGCCGACATCTTCACTCTCTAGTAAAGAAGTAGATGCCCTCTTTAATTTGATGCGTCGCTTGAAGGAAAAAGGTGTTTCTGTAGTGTTTGTGAGTCATCGGTTAGAAGAGGTTTTGCGAGTTGTAGATCGCATCATTGTCATGCGAGATGGACACCGGGTAGGTACCCTATCAAGAACAGACGCAAACGAATCAAAAATGATTCAGATGATGGTTGGACGCGAAGTAGGTTTATTTCCAAAAACCGAAGTACCTATTGGTGAACCTATCTTGGAACTACGCAATATTTCTGGGTCTAACGGAGTTCGTGATGTCAACCTTAAAGTACATAAAGGCGAGATTGTTGGGTTGGCTGGCCTCATTGGCGCTGGGCGTACTGAACTGGCGCGTTTAATTTGTGGTGCAGACCGCCGTAGCGAGGGTGTCATTCTAATTGATGGTGAAGAAGTGCAAATTAAAAATCCGGCAGATGCTGTAAGAAATGGAATTGGCTGGGTTCCTGAAGACCGCAAACACCATGGATTAGTGCTTGACATGGATATTAAAGAGAACACCACCTTAGCAATTCTCCGTCGTATCTCCAACCGTTTTGGTACCGTAAGTTTAAGAAGCGAAAGAGAAATCGCAACACATTATCGTGAAACTCTTTCTATTGTCACTTCTGGGTTATCAAAGGCTGTGAAATATCTTAGTGGTGGCAATCAACAAAAAGTTGTCTTAGCAAAATGGCTGAGTACAAAACCAAAAATTCTAATTGTGGATGAACCGACTCGTGGCATCGATATAGGTGCTAAAGCTGAATTTCATGCTTTGATGAGCAAATTAGCAGGGGAGGGGCTCGCTATTCTGATGATTTCTTCCGAGATGCCTGAAATTATGGGAATGAGTGATAGGGTAGTCGTAATGTGTCAAGGACGTGTGACGGGAGAGTTTAAGCGTGGCCAGTTATCTCAAGTGGAGATTATGACCAGTGCAACTAAATTTCTTAATCTAGAAGCTGACTCCACTATGCCGATTTGAGTATTCATGATTACTAAATTTTATGGTGTTTCAATCAAAAATGCTCTACATTAATGAGATAAGACCCGTTGAACTAATATATTGTATTGGAGACTCAAGATATGGAAAAGAATACAAATATAAGAAGTACAGAGTCCGCTAAGACATTTCAGCCCGAAGAGAGTGAGACTCTCAGACAGACCATCCGTAGGTCATTGGCAGTGCCTCAAGTGGTTTTATTCTTTATTGTAATTGCTCTATTAGTAATTGGTGGAATAATTAATCCACGCTTTCTTGGTGTGGATAACATGAAAATTGTGACACGCGATATTGCTATTTTGGCAATTGCCGCCATTGGAGTTGGCTTCCCTATCCTGACAGGTGGAATTGATTTATCTGTCGGCTCTGTAGTTGGCTTGGGTGGTGTGATTGTAGCGTATTGTATGATGAATTTGTTACTTCCCGTCTGGCTCAGCATTATCCTGACATTGATTCTGGCTTTGATACTTGGCACATTTCATGGCTTATTCGTCACCAAGTTGAAAATGCATGGCTTTCTTATAACCCTAGTGACCTTGGGTCTAGCACGCGGTTTTATTCTAGTACTTACAAATGCTTTCCCAATTACAGGCTTGCCACGCGAATTTAATACCATTGGGCAAGGTTATGTTGCTAACTTAATCCCAGTCCCACTGGTAATTTGTGTTGTCATTGCAATGCTTGCTTATTACCTGCTACGTTTCACATACATAGGAAGGCAAATTTACGCGACAGGCAGTAACGTGGATGCCGCGCGACTTTCCGGCGTAAATGTAGATGCTCGCATTATTCTGTGCTACATCTTTTCTGTTGTTTGCGCGACCATTGTTGGCATGATTCAAGCCGCACGATTGAGCATTGGACACCCTGCGGCTGGTGAAGGTTATGAATTGTTAGCAATTGCCGCATGTATATTGGGTGGAGTTAGCCTAATGGGAGGCCAAGGGAATATCTTCGGCATCCTTGTGGGTGCAGCATTAATTGGTACGGTGCAAAATGCTATGGTGATGCTGAACATCAATCCCTATTGGCATAAAATCGTGATTAGTCTAGTGCTTCTAGTGGCTATCACCTTAGATTATGCTCGTCGCCGCCGAGAATCAATGAATAGATAAAAAAACTTGCTGTAAGCATGAATTTCCTTAAGTCTTCTAAAAAGGATGTATATGTCCAACTCTGGAATTGTCCTAGTTACTGGTGCTACAGGCAAAGTAGGAAGGGTTTTTATTCAGCGTTTGCTAGCTGATTCAAGATTCGACTCTTTTACTGTTCGAGCATTGTGCCACAATCGCAAACTTGAAGCTCACGAGCGGATAGAAAATATTCATGGCTCTATTGAGCATCGTGATGTTGTAGAAAAAGCAATGAATGGTGTGACTCATGTCGTCCATTTGGCAACCTGCAAAGAAACTCCACAGCAAATTATGGATGTTGCAGTAAAAGGGCTTTTTTGGTTATTAGAAACTTGTCGTCTTAGCTCTACATTTAAACAATTTATTTTAATTGGCGGCGATGCTGGTGTTGGGCATTTTGTTTACCCACATCCAATTCCAGTTACTGAAACACAAAAACATTCGGCTTATGCAGGTTGCTATGCACTTTCTAAAGTTCTCGAAGAAGCAATGCTTGAACAATATTACATCCAATATGATTTCAATGGCTGTTGTCTTCGTGCGCCTTGGATTATTGAGAAAGATGATTTCAAATACCAACTTTCTTTCGGTGAAGATGTGTTTGGCGGACCCCGCTGGCGCGACTTGGTTGGTGAAAAACAAGCAGATGAATATATAACCACTCAGGCAGTTCCAGTAATGCTTGACCCTGACGGACACCCTGTCAAGCGCAACTTTGTACATGTCGAAGATTTGGTCAGTGCAATTTTGATGGCCATTGACCATCCAAAGGCTTGGCAACAATTATTCAATATCAGCATGGATGAGCCTGTTGATTATAGTGAAATGGCTAAATACTTAAAAGAAAAATATAAGCTTCCTAGTGTGGAAATCAAGACAGAATATCACTCCACCTGGCTCGATAACACCAAAGCAAAATTTTTGCTAGGCTGGAGACCTAAATATGACTTAAAAAGAATGATTGATTCTGCATTTGATTATGTGCGTGCAGAAGATGACCCGCGTAAAGTTTGGTACCCAGGGTAAAAATCAAGATGCGAAATGATAAGAGATAAATTACATGAGCAACGATATTCAAAAAACAATTGAAAGAGGAAAAACGGTTCTCGGTATTGAACTTGGCTCAACACGCATCAAATCTGTTTTGATAAATGAAGAACATTCACCCATCGCATCAGGCAGTTATGAATGGGAAAATAAATACGAAGACGGCATTTGGACATATCACCTTGAAGATGTTTGGAAAGGTTTGCAAACAAGTTATCAAAACCTAAGTCAAGAAGTTTTAGAAAAATATAAAACACACATCAAAACTATCAATGCAATTGGTTTCAGCGCCATGATGCACGGCTACATGGCGTTTGACGAGAATGGAAATTTACTTACCCCATTCCGCACATGGCGCAACACCATCACTGGGCAAGCATCCGAGCAACTCACCAAACTATTTCAATTCAACATTCCGCAACGTTGGAGCATTGCCCATCTCTATCAAGCCATCTTAAATAAAGAATCGCACATCCATCAAATTCATCATCTTACTACGCTTTCGGGTTATGTTCATTGGCAACTCACGGGTCAAAAAGTTTTGGGCGTTGGCGAAGCGTCGGGCATGTTTCCCATTGATAGTAAAACAAATAACTATGATGAACGCATGATTGATTTATTCAATGAACAACTCAAAAAAGAAAATATATCATGGAAGATACAAGATATTCTGCCAAAAGTTTTAACAGCAGGAAATGATGCAGGGACTTTAACTGAAGATGGAGTCAAGCGCCTCGACCCTACGGGAAACCTGTTTGCTGGACCCAAACTTTGTCCTCCCGAAGGCGACGCAGGTACAGGCATGGTTGCCACAAACAGCATTGCAGTAAGAACAGGTAATGTCTCTGCTGGAACATCTGTCTTTACTATGATTGTTTTAGAAAAATCATTATCAAAACTGTACCCCGAAATTGACATGGTCACTACACCAACAGGTAAACCTGTTGCGATGGTGCATAGTAACAACTGCACATCTGACCTCAACGCTTGGGTTGATATTTTCTATGAGTTTACACAAGCACTTGGTATGGATATAAGTGAATCCAAATTGTACGAAACGCTTTATCAAAAATCATTGACAGGAGATGCAGATGCTGGCGGACTGCTTTCCTATAATTATGTTTCGGGCGAACATATTACTCATCTCGAAGAAGGTCGCCCGCTTTTTATCCGTACACCTGAAAGCAAATTCAATTTAGCAAATTTTATGCGCGTACATTTGTTTTCATCTCTTGGCGCGTTGAAAATTGGCATGGATATTCTTTTTGAACAAGAAAAAGTGAAACTAGACCAATTGCTCGGCCATGGCGGATTTTTCAAGACAAAAATAGTCGGTCAGCGAATCATGTCAGCCGCTATGAATGTTCCAGTTTCTGTGATGGAAACAGCCAGTGAAGGCGGAGCATGGGGAATTGCCTTACTCGCTTCTTATATGATTAACAAATCAACCAATGAATCTTTAGAAAATTATCTTTCTAAGAAAGTTTTCGCCAACGAAAATAGCATAACAATACATCCAAATCAAGATGATATAGATGGCTTTGAAGCGTTTATGCAAAGATATAAAAAAGGATTAGTCATTGAGCGAACCGCAGTGGAGGCGATGAGGTAACTCATGCTTGAGAAATTAAAAGAAGAACTTTTTCAACTACATCTTGAACTACCGAAAAACAATCTTGTGGTGTGGACAGGTGGCAATGTCAGTACACGTGACTCGCAGACAGGATTCATCGTCATAAAAGCATCAGGTATCCGTTACGAAGAGATGCGTCCTCATCACATGGTAGTAGTTGATATTGATGGCAAAGTCATCGAAGGTGATTACAAACCCTCATCTGATGTTTATAGTCATTTATATATTTACAAACATCGAGAAGATGTTAATGGAGTAGTGCATACGCATTCTGTTTATGCAACAGCATTTGCGGCGGTCAATAAACCAATTCCTGTTGTGCTAACTGCGATTGCAGATGAATTTGGTGGACCGATTCCATGTGGTGGATTTGCATTGATTGGTGATGATGCAATTGGCAAAGTTGTGGTTGAAAGTATTGGGAATTCTCCTGCTGTGTTATTAAAAAATCATGGTGTATTTACCATTGGGAAAGATGCAAAGTCTGCAGTCAAAGCCGCAGTGATGACTGAAGACAATGCCAAAACAGTTTGGCTTGCTATGCAAATCGGTACGCCTGATGAAATATCACAAGAAGATGTAGAGAAATTGCATCATCGCTATACAAATATTTACGGACAATAAATAAAAAGTAGGGGCGGGGTTCTCCCGCCCAAGTTTAAGGAGAAATAATAATGATTGATTTAAAACAATACGAAGTATGGTTTGTGACAGGTAGCCAGCATTTATACGGACCAAAAACTTTAGAACAAGTCGCCGCGAATTCACGTGAAATCGCAAAAGCATTAGGTAATTCAAATGAAATTCCAGTGCAAGTAGTATTCAAACCTGTATTAACCACACCAGAAGATATTCGTAATTTATGTCTTGAAGCCAATTCAACAAAAAACTGTATCGGGCTCATTACATGGATGCACACTTTTTCGCCTGCCAAAATGTGGATTGCAGGATTGAACTTATTGAAGAAACCATTTTTGCATTTACATACTCAATACAATCGAGAGATTCCATGGTCAACGATTGATATGGATTTTATGAATCTAAATCAAGCAGCACATGGTGACCGTGAATTTGGTTTCATTGGCAGTCGAATGCGATTGAATAGAAAAGTTGTTGTGGGTCATTGGGGAGATGAAGATGTGCAAAAAAATATTGGTGTGTGGGTGCGCGCCGCATCGGCATGGGCAGATTGGCAAGGTGCAAAAATTGCTCGCTTTGGTGACAATATGCGAAGTGTGGCAGTCACTGAAGGTGATAAAGTTCAAGCCGAAATTGATTTAGGATACAGCGTGTATGGTTATGGAATTGGTGATTTAGTTTCTGAAATAAATAAAGTGGAAGATAATCAAATTAATAAATTGATTGAAGAATATCTTGATGTGTATGATGTAGTTCCCTCGCTTCAACATAAGGGGAATCAACATACATCACTTCAATATGGTGCTCGGGTTGAAATTGGTCTTCGCAATTTTTTAACTGCAGGAAATTTCAAAGCCTTCACAACCACGTTTGAAGATTTACATGGTTTGGAACAACTCCCTGGTTTGGCAGTTCAAAGATTAATGAAAGATGGTTATGGCTTTGGTGCAGAAGGCGATTGGAAAACCTCTGCATTGGTTCGCGCCATGAAAGTGATGAATGCTGGTCTAAAAGGTGGAGTCAGCTTTATGGAAGATTACACATATCACTTCAACAACACAAATGACAAAGTGTTAGGCGCTCACATGCTTGAGATTTGTGAATCGATTGCTGTTGGCAAACCAAAACTAGAAATTCACCCGCTCGGAATCGGAGGGAAAGCTGACCCCGTTCGATTGGTCTTTGACTCACAAACAGGTACTGCTGTCTGCGCTTCAATGATGGATATGGGTCAAC
>JAEURH010000110.1:10616-10912 GCA_016789365.1 Anaerolineales bacterium | reverse complement strand
AATGTTACACGTTCGTGATTTTTTGCGGCGGCACGAATCAATGTGACTCCACCAATGTCTATGTTTTCGATTGCGTCTGCATACGTGACATTTGGTTTCGCAATTGTTTCTTCAAACGGATATAAATTGACTGCGACCAAATCAATATAATCCCAACCGAGGTCAAGTAATTCTTTGTGGTCTGATTCTGTTGGGCGAGCGAGAAGTCCGCCATGAATAGCAGGATGAAGCGTTTTGACTCTTCCGCCGAGAATTTCAGGTGACTTTGTATAGTCTGCAACTTCGGTAATGGATAA
>JAEURH010000110.1:0-10606 GCA_016789365.1 Anaerolineales bacterium | reverse complement strand
TAACAGTGAGTCCATTATCACGAAGAAGTTTGGCAGTACCACCTGAGGTAAGCAAAGTCCAGCCGAGGTCAGCGAGAGATTTGGCAAATTCAATAATTCCAGTTTTATCGTGAACAGAGAGAATGGCAATGGGCATGAGATGATTTCCTTTTTAGTAACGGATTTGTAAAGCGGATAAACGGATGAAAACGGATTTTTATAAACGGACTCTGTAATGGAGTCACGGATTGAAACGGACATTATCTGTTAGTAGATTTTTTAGAGTTTGAACTAAAAGTTTATGTTCTACTTTGTGAACACGAGTTTCGAAATCTTCAAGTGTTTCATTTTGGATAAAATTAATTTCTTGTTTTGCTAATACTGGACCATCATCCACGCCTTCATCAGGGACTAAGTGAACCATCACGCCCGTGTGATCAATTTCACCTTTTTGATAGGCTTCGTAAGCGCGTTCAATTGCATATGTACCTACGAAGGTATCTGGTAATGCTGGGTGCAAGTTAATCACTCGATTTGGAAAATGGTTAAGAAACGCTGAGCTTAGAATTCGCATCCAACCAGCGAGGACGATGTAGTCAGGTTGTTTTGTGATTACGAAATCTGCTAATCGTTTATCGTATTCTTGTCTCGTTTCGTTTTCAAGTTTTACAAAGTGAATCGCTTCAACGCCTGCATTCTTCGCGCGGGTGAGTCCATAAGCATTGGCTTTGTTTGAGATAACGCAAACAACGGATGCAAGCAATTCTCCAGACTTACAAGCATCAAGTATCGCTTGTAAGTTTGAACCATTTCCAGAGATCAGGACAACGAGTCGTGATGTCATATTTAATGATGGAATAATCGCACGCCTGAGAAAATCATCGTCATACCATATTCATTTGCAGCTTGGATAACGGCATCATCACGATTCGAACCGCCTGGCTCCAAAACATATTTCACGCCACTGACAGATGCACGGTCAATTGAGTCGCGGAAGGGGAAGAATGCATCCGAGCCGAGAGTCACAGAATCCAGTTTGGAGAGCCACTCCTGTTTCTCATGCAGAGTCAGTTGTCGGGGATTCGAAGCGAAGATGTTCGTCCAATCCGCTTTTTCGTTTGGAGTCACATCGTCACGTAGAAATTGGTCAATGGCATTGTCGAGGTCTGGACGTTTGATGCCAGCTTTGAAAGGCAAATCCAAAACGGCGGGATGTTGACGCAACCACCACAAATCCGCTTTCTGACCCGCGAGGCGCACGCAATGTACGCGGGATTGTTGACCTGCGCCAACGCCAATGGTTTGACCATCCGCAACAAAACAAACCGAATTGGATTGGGTGTATTTCAACGTAATCCATGAAATTGTTAAATCACGAATTGCAGAGTCAGGTAAATCTTTTTTCGTAGTGACGATGTTTGTAAAATCCGCAGATGTAACAAGACGATCATGACGATGTTGCTCGAAACGAATACCGAAGACTTCGCGAATTTCTTGACTCGAAGACGGATCATACGACGGGTCAATTTGCACAACCGCATATTTGCCACTCTTTTTTTCTTTGAGAATCTCCAACGCATCTTTTTCATAAGCAGGAGCAATCACACCATCGGAAACTTCACGTGCAATTAACTTTGCAGTGGAAACATCAACCGTATCCGATAAAGCGATGAAATCACCGAATGAGCACAAACGATCTGCTCCACGAGCGCGAGCATACGCAGTAGCTAATGGAGAAAGTTCAAGGTCATCGACAAAATAAGTTTTCTTCAAAACATCGGACAATGGATTCGCAACAGCCACACCTGCGGGGCTGACGTGTTTAAAAGAGGCAGCGGCAGGCAAGTTGAGTGCATTTTTCAATTCACGAACCAATTGCCATGAATTTAGCGCATCTAATAAATTGATATAACCTGGTGAGCCATTTAACATAGTAATAGGTAGATCAACATCCGACGGCATAAAGACGCGAGCAGGTGCTTGTTGTGGATTGGCTCCATAGCGAAGTGGAAGGGAAGATGACATAAATAATTCCTTTTAACGGATTTGGTAACGGATTGCCTTTGGCAAAGCGGATAAACGGATTATGGATTAATTAAATTGACTTTCTTTTTACCTTGTATCAATTCTCCGATTACAAAAGTTTTTTCGGGAATTTGATTTTGAATTTTAGAAGTGGATTCTTTGTCTACGATAATCACCATTCCAATACCCATGTTGAAGACACGATATATTTCGTTTATATCAATTTTGCCTGTTTGTTGAATTAAATCCCATAATGGAGATATTTCCCATGAATTCATTTGAATATTTGCATCAAGATATTCTGGCAATACACGCGGAATGTTTTCGATAAATCCACCACCTGTAATGTGCGCAAGGGCTTTGACTTCTGATAATACTGGAGAGAGAACAGGATAATAAGAACGATGCGGTGCAAGTAAAGCATCTGCAAGGGTTGAATTAAGTTCTGGAATGATTGTTTCAAGCGAAGTGTTCGTAAAAATTTTACGAATTAATGCATACCCATTTGTATGGGGACCACTAGACTTTAATCCAATCAATACATCACCCGCTTGAATATTTTTTCTTGGAAGGATTTCGCTTCGTTCCAACACGCCGACAATTGTTCCTGCAACGTCAAATTCATTTGGTTGATACACACCAGGCAGTTCAGCAGTTTCACCACCGAGCAAAGCAACACCTGATTCTTTGCAGGCTTCGGCAATGCCAGTCACTACTTCTGCAGTTTGTTCGGGATTTAATTTTGATGTTGCAAAATAATCCATAAAAAACAATGGCTTGGCACCTTGCACAAGAATATCATTGATACAGTGATTGACAATATCATGTCCGATGCCGCGATATCTTCCAACGGATGCGGCGAGTTTAACTTTTGTCCCAACTCCATCTGTGGATGCGACCAATACTGGTGATTTCATTTCTTTTAAAGCAGAAGCATCAAAGAGTCCGCCGAAAGAACCGATGCCTGCTAAGACAGAAGCGTTGTACGTTGATTTAACAGCATCCTTCATTAAATCAACAGCTTTGTTGCCCGCGTCAATATCCACACCCGAAGAACTATAAGCGGACTCTGTCACGGAGTCACGGACTGGAACGGACGGAATAACGGCAGGCTCGTTAGCAAAATCGCTGATGACTGAAAAACGGATTGGAGTATTCGGCGAGATTGAATCTTCAGGAGGAAGTTTTTTGTCTGGTGGAGTCCAAATGACGCGATATAAATATTTTTGCCAATCTTGCATACTGACAGGTCTGAGAACTCTTTTAAATTCCAAAGTTGATTTTCCAAAGTTATACAACATCCCCACTGGACTTCCCGTCGCGGCGAGATAAACCAAAACTTGATGCAGTTCATGATTCGTTAAATCGTGACTAAGAGCTTTGCATTCGACAACAAGAGAATTTTCAATCCACACATCAAGATAAAGATACCCAACCAAAGATTCGTTAATCCAGACCTCAACGCGCTTTTCCATCTCTGCTTTCAAACCCTCATTGAGACACAATTCAACCAATCGGCGTTGATAAAATTCTTCTTTATGTCCTGAACGTAACTCTCGCATCACTCGCATCGCAAGACCATTGACTTTATAAGTCAAATCATCTAATGGTGTTTTTACCAATCCAGCTTTTTCTTTTGTCATAATCTAGTCCGTTTTTATTCCGTGAGTCCGTTACAAAGTCCGTTTATGATAATGCTTTTTGTGCAATATCTTTTCGATATTGCATGCCATCGAATGAAACTTTATCAATATTGGAATAAACTTTTTGAACTGCATTGGCAATGTCATTTCCAAAAGCAGTTAATCCAAACACACGCCCACCTGATGTGACAATTTCACTTTCATCAAACTTTGTGCCTGAATGAAAACAAATCAAATCTTTTGGTAATTTTTTAAATGTGACAAGTTTTCCATTCTCTGCTTTTTCAGGATAACCTTTGCTTGCCAACACTACACAAACTGCCGCACCATCTTTCCATTTAATATTGACATCTTTCAACTTACCATCAATACATGCTTCGAGAATTTCAATCAAATCTGTTTCAAGCAATGGAAGTACCACCTGAGTCTCAGGGTCACCGAAGCGACAGTTAAATTCCAACACACGAATTCCATCTTTCGTCAACATCAAGCCTGCATACAACACACCGATAAATTTTCTGCCTTCATTTTGCATTCCATCAATCGTTGGTTGCAAAACTTTTTCAATCGCTTCATTCAACAATTCATTTGTCAACACAGGAGCAGGTGCATAAGTTCCCATTCCACCCGTGTTTGGTCCTTGGTCACCATCCAATAATTGCTTGTGATCTTGTGCAGGAATCATCGGCACACAATATTCGCCATCAGAAAAAGCCATCAAAGAAACTTCTTGCCCAATCAATTTTTCTTCAATCACCACTTCTGCACCAGCCGAAGCAAATTCATTTTTCACCAACATCGCTTCCAACGCAGAAATTGACTCATCCAACGTTTCTGGCAAAATCACACCTTTGCCCGCTGCCAAGCCTGAAGCTTTAATCACAACAGGATAATCAATTTTATGAATGTGATCAACGGCTTCTTCAAAATCTGAAAATGTGACATATCTCGCGGTTGGGATTTGATTCCGCGCCATGAAGTTTTTCGAGAAAACTTTCGACGCTTCAATCTCCGCCGCGGCTTGACTCGGTCCAAAACAGCGGATTCCCTCCGCTGATAAAGAATCTACAATGCCATCAGCCAGCGGAACTTCTGGACCAACAATCACCAAATCAATTTGATTATCTTTGCAAAAACGAATTACTTCTGCATGATTATCTACAGCAATCCCGTTTACATTTTCAGCAAATTCTGCAATCCCTGGATTCCCTGGCAAAGCATATAACTTCGTAAGTTTGGGTGATTGCTTAAGCTTCCATGCAAGCGCATGTTCACGTCCGCCCGAGCCGATGATTAATACATTCATATTATTTCGTTGCTCTCTCGAATCCAGTCTTGACTGATAATAAATCTACTGGAATTGGATATGCTCCCGTGAAACATGCCTGACAAAACCCATCTTTGCGTTTGAGTGCGCGCATCATGCCTTGGACAGATAGATAATACAAACTATCTGCATTGACATATTCTCGAATTTCATCAACGGTTCTTTTGTGTGCGATTAAATCTTCGTGCCTACCCATGTCCACGCCCATAAAACATGGATGTGCAATTGGCGGACATGTAATCGCCATGTGAACTTCTTTCGCCCCTGCATTTCGCAACAACTTAATCAATGGTCCCGTTGTATTTCCACGCACGATACTGTCATCAATGACAACAACTCTTTTATCACGGACATTTTCATTGATGACATTAAACTTCAAAGCTACACCGCGTTTGCGTAACGAATCAGTTGGCTCAATGAATGTTCTGCCTACATAACGATTCTTGATAAAGCCATCATTATATGGAATGCCTGTCACATGCGAAAAACCAATCGCCGCAGGCACTGACGAATCTGGAACAGGAATCACCACATCCGCAAAACTTTGTCCGTTTTTGTCCGTTATTCCGTGAGAGAGTTCGCTTATAACTTCTCGCGCAAGTTCTTCCCCCAATCTTTGGCGTACATGATGCACATTGATTCCATCCCACACTTGGTCAGGACGTGCAAAATAAATATGCTCGAAGATGCACATCGATGTAGGGTTCACGGTTGGAAGTGCCTGCATCACTTTCAATGCACTATTTGATAACGAGACCACTTCGCCAGGTTTTACATCGCGTATCGCTTCACATCCCAAAGTTTGCAATGCACCCGTTTCAGAAGCAACTGCATGTCCACCATTTGGTAATAACCCAATACATAACGGACGGAATCCCCACGGGTCACGCACCGCATACACACAATCGCGAGTCAAAATCACCAACGAATAAGCGCCAATCCATTTTGCCATTGCGGTTTTGATTCGTTCTTCCCAAGTTGCTCCGCCATTGCGCGCCAACATCATCGTCATCACTTCAGTATCCGATGAGGATGAAAAGCCAACGCCTTGTTCCATTAATTCATTTCGTAATTCTGCTGAATTAATTAAATTTCCATTGTGCGCCAATGCCAATGGTCCGTGCATGGTTTCGATCATGAACGGTTGAGCATTTCGTAATAATGATGAACCCGTTGTTGAATAGCG
Organism: Anaerolineales bacterium; assembly: GCA_016789365.1. Taxonomy (GTDB): domain Bacteria; phylum Chloroflexota; class Anaerolineae; order Anaerolineales; family Villigracilaceae; genus Villigracilis. The sequence goes on along the minus strand of JAEURH010000110.1, from coordinate 4,446 downwards.
TGTATGTCCAATTGCGTAATGACCTTTTAAATCTGCCATCACATTGGGCGTAAACACATGTGAAACTAACCCGACCCCTTTGTGTATGGATATTGTTTGTCCATCCGCAACCGCCATACCCGCCGCTTCTTGTCCGCGATGTTGCAAGGCGTACAATCCAAAGAACGTCATGCGTGCTACATCTTCGTTTGGCGCGAAGATGCCAAGCACACCACATTCTTCTTTCGGTGATTCATTAAAATAGTTCATACACTTCCTTTACCAAATCAATTTTCTTTTGCAAACATTCCATATCTTTTTCAACAAATGTAATATGCCCAAGTTTTCGTTTCGCTCTCGGCTCTTTATCGTATAAATGTAAATGTGCACCTTTAATGTTTAAGATGAATTCCACATCTGGAATAGTTCCTACTAAATTGACCATGCCACACACCCCAAGCGGATTCGTGCTCCCAAGCGGCGCATCTGTCACCGCCCGAATCTGATTCTCAAACTGAGAAGTCACCGCCCCTTCAATTGACCAATGCCCGCTGTTGTGGACTCGTGGTGCCATTTCATTTGCCAGCAATTGCCCATCTTTTTCAAAGAACTCAATCGTTAAAACGCCAACGTAATTTAATTTATCCATTACTGTTTTTGCATATTCTTCCGCTTGCTTTTGTAACTCGGAAGAAATATTTCCCGTTACAAGTGACAACCTCAAAATTCCTTCACGATGATGATTCTCAATCAATGGATAAAACTTCATCTCACCAGATTTATTGCGCACAGCAATAATCGAAACTTCACGGTCAAATGAAACGAATTCTTCCAAAATACCATTCTCAATTTTTTCCGCTTCTATCTCTGCTTGAGAATGCACAATGCTTTGACCTTTGCCATCGTATCCCATGCGACGAGTCTTCAACACAGCAGGAAATCCAATTTCATTGACTTTGGATAAGTCAGTTGTAAATCTTGGTGTTGGAATTCCCAATTCACAAAAAAATGATTTCTCAATAAACCGATCTTGTGCTTTTTCTAATGCGATGGCTGGTGGATACACAGGAACAAACTTTTCAAGATGACGAACAGTTTCTACTGGAACATTTTCAAATTCATAAGTGACTACATCCAAGCCATCGGCAAACTTTTCCAGAGCGGATGTATCAGAGTAGTCCGCTGTGATTTGCTCCGCAAGCAAACCGGAGGGTGAGTCAGAAGCGGAGTCAAAGAAGCGGAAACGACTCCCAAGCGGATATCCCGCTAACGCAAGCATTCGCCCAAGTTGACCTGCTCCCAAAACGCCAATTCTTTTCATCCGTTCTCTTCTCGCGGGTTGGGATTATCCAAAACAGATTGTGTTTGTTTGACGCGATACTCAAAAAGCTCTTTGAGATATTCTTGATGTTTGTTCGCAACAATCGAAGCCGCGAGCAACGCCGCATTGATGGCGCCCGCTTTACCAATCGCCAACGTGCCGACGGGAATACCTGCAGGCATTTGCACAATCGAGAGAAGCGAATCCATTCCATTGAGCGATTTCGATTGAACAGGCACACCAAGCACAGGCAGATGTGTTTTTGCGGCGGTCATGCCAGGAAGATGCGCAGCACCGCCTGCTCCTGCAATGATGACTTCAATGCCGCGTTCATATGCAGATTCTGCAAATTGAAAAAGCAAATCAGGCGTGCGATGTGCGGAAATGATTTTGACTTCGTATGGAATCTTTAATTCATCAAGAGTCTTTGTGGCATGTTCCATTGTCTCCCAATCTGATTTCGAGCCCATGATGATTGCAATTAATGGATTCATTGGACACCAACTTTTTCTAAACTCTTAATCAGCCGTTCTTCAATCGGATAACTTTCAGGTTTAAATGTTTTTCCCGTGAGCATTTCATAAATAGCAATATATCTTCGCGAAGCGGATGTCCATAAATCATCGGGCATGGATGGAATTTCTCCATCACCACGATAGCCTTTATCTGCATACGCGATGCGGATAAATTCTTTGTCAAAATTTTCTGGCTCTTTGCCTTCATCAAAAAGTTTTTGATACGCATTTGCTCGCCAAAAGCGCGATGAATCAGGTGTGTGGACTTCATCAATTAACATCACTTGACCATCATCCGTTAAGCCGAATTCATATTTTGTATCTACCAAAATTAATTCTGCTTTTGCGGCTAATTCTTGACCGCGTTTGAAGATAGCAAGTGCCGCATTTTGAACTTGATTCCAAATATTTTCGTCAAGAATCTTTTTTTCAACGACTTCCGCACAAGTTAATCGTTCATCGTGTCCAGTCTCACCACCTTTGGTGGTGGGCGTGATAATCGGCTCAGATAATTTTTGATTTTTTCTCAACCCTTCAGGAAAATCATACCCATAAATATTTCGTTCGCCTAATGAATAACGATGCCACAATGCAGTAGATGTCACGCCTGTGATATATCCACGCACGATAACTTCCACTTGAATCGGATGCACTTTTTGCACAATCGCGGCATTTGGATCTGGAATTGAAATTAAATGATTTGGAATAATTTCTTTTGTCTGTTCAAACCACCAAGCAGAAAGTTGATTCAACACTTGTCCTTTGTATGGAACTCGCGCAAGGATTCGGTCAAATGCAGATAAACGATCGGTTGTGACAATCAACCGTTGTCTATTTGGCAAGTCATACCAATCGCGTACCTTGCCCGATTGTTTTCCTGCGAGTGGCAAATTTGTTTCATTCAATGCTTGCGGAATTAATTTCAACAATTCATTTTGTGAGATCATCTTTACATTCCCATCGCATACTTCACGCCGTTTTGAAATAACTTTAATCCGCTTCCGCCCGTCTCTCCGCGTGTGTGGCGCGGATGTTGCCACAAGTAAATATGATTTTCAGGATGTGGCATCAACCCAAGCACATTGCCTTTTGCATTTGTAATCCCAGCAATGTCCATCGTCGAGCCATTTGGGTTTATCGGATACACACCGTTTGCTGATGAACCGTTTGCAGTTACATACTTCAATGCAATATGTTCGCTTGAAATATTTTCAATCGACTGAAAATTCCCTTCACCGTGTGCAATTGGGCAGGTGATGACTTCAACTAAATCTTTTGTCCAGATACATTTTTGTGATGTAGATTTGAGATTGACCCAACGACATTCAAAATGACCTTCTGCATTAAACGTCAATGTAACCATGTCATTGCGAGGGCGTTCGTTGCCCGAAGCAATCTTCTCCTGTGTTGGGGATTGCTTCGCTTTGCTCGCAATGACATGACTCCCAGGCAGAATCCCAGCTTTGACTAAGACCTGAAATCCATTACAGATTCCAATCACAGGTTTTCCAGCATCCACAAATGCAGAGACTTCATCTGCAAAGTAAGATGCTAAATCCAGTGCAAGGAGTTTGCCCGCGCCTAATGCGTCCGCGTAGGAAAAGCCCCCAGGAACAACGAGCAGCTGAAAGTCCGCGAGAAGCGATTTGTGATTGCGCAATTCATTTAATGGAACACCAGTCGCATCTGCGCCTGCGAGAGTTAATGCATCCATCACATCGAAATCGCGATTGGAGCCATGAGCTTGGAGGACGAGAGCTTTTGGTTTCATAGGGAAATGATGAATGATGAATTAGGAAGGATGAATGAAGGCATGAACAAGTTCCTCAACTTGAATTTCGTGATTGCCAAGTTTTAAGATTGGATTAGATATTACTGTACCAATTTTTTTGAATGGAAGATTTGCAAATTGTTTTTCAAAAGATGTTTTATTTTCTGGAGTTACTTCAACTAATAAACATCCATTGACTTCACTGAATATGTTTGATGTTTCAAAATTTATTTCTGCACCCAGGCGACCACCGATGCACATTTCTGCAATTGCAACTCCAAGACCACCTTCGCTTAAATCATGTGCGGATTTAACGAGTTTGTTGTTTATTGCTTGATGTAATGCTTTATAAACTTGCAATGCAGATTTTGGAACATCAGGAACGGATTTTTGTTCAGTCGCAAAATCACCGATGAGATAAATTAAATTATTTATTTCTTTCAAATCCATCGTAATGGCTTTGTTGACATCATGCACAATTCCAATTGCAGAAATTAATAAAGTAGGTGGAATGGCATGACGTAAACCATCCGCGCCAAGATATTCATTATTAAGTGAATCTTTTCCGCTGATAAATGGTGTTTGATAAAAAAGTGCTGCATCATGGCACCCACGACATGCTTCAACAAGTGAGCCTAATGTTTCAGGGCGAAGCGGGTCACCCCAACAGAAATTATCTAGCAAAGCAATTCGTTCAGGGTCTGCACCAACGGCGACTGCATTGCGAATCGCTTCATCCATCACAGACCATGCCATTTGATAAGCATCGCGTTTCCCAAATTCGGGATTGATTCCATTTGAAAGAGAGATCCCTTTTACACCTTTTGTGCCTATTGGCTTGATGACGGATGCATCGGAAG
>JAEURH010000010.1 GCA_016789365.1 Anaerolineales bacterium | reverse complement strand
CGATAAACAAGCCGAGCATGCCTAACGTGACCAGCGGCATGAGGAACACGCCCCAGAATTTGGTGGTGAAACCATCCGCTTCATCGTTGACGTTCCAATGTGAAGCCATTTGCTCGGGCAATTGATTCCATAACAGTAAACCTGTTACAAGTCCAATTGCAATTAATGCTAGAACAAGAAAGATTGTAGTTTTTGTTTTCATTTTATTTCTCCTTGATGTTTCATGTGAAACCTAATGTCATTGCGAGCCGCGCTCTTGTTCTTTGCGGCGAAGCAATCTCCAACTTAACTATAAGATTGCTTCGCCTTTATGGTCTCGATATGCCTTCGCAAAAAACGCTCAGGCTACTCGACCAACAGGCTCGCAATGACATACTTTTATTCCTTCGGTAAATTATTTTGCGCCATCGAAACCATGCCGCTGATTCCGCCAAGATTCATCGTATCCACTGCGGAGCTGGGCACAATCACCAACGCGCCTTTTTCTTTCAAGCCTTCAAACAACATATTCATAGCACGTAGATGCAAAGCGGTTGGATTGTTGATATAAGCTTGCGAAGCCTCAGCAAATGATGCGGCAATTTGCTTTTCAGATTCGCCTAAAATCACACGCGCCTGACGTTCGCGTTCCGCTTGTGCTTGGCGAGACATGGCATCTTCCAAATCTTGTGGAATAACAATGTCACGAATTTCTACCGATTGCACTGTCACGCCCCAAGGCGTAGTTCGTTCGTCAATCACGGCTTGCAATTCTTGGTCAATCGAACTGCGACCAATCAAAATATCTGCCAACATTTTTTTGCCGATAATGTCGCGCAATGCAGTTTGCGCCGCCCAATCCACAGCCGCGCGATAATCTTCAACTTCTAACGCGGCTTTTTCTGCATCCCACACCACCCAAAACAAAACGGCATCCACATCTACAGGCACAGTATCTTTTGTTAAAGTTTTTTGTGCGGCAAATGGTGAAACCATTACGCGATGGTCAATCCATGTGGCAATCGTATCCACAATCGGAATAATCCAAAACAAACCTGGTCCTTTCAAACCAGTGAATTTTCCGAGTCGCAACACAATTGCTTTTTCCCATTGCGAGGCAACTTTCAATGCAAACAAAATATAAGTGGCAATGATGGTCCAAATCGCAACCCATGAACCAAGAATTGCATCTGAATATTTTCCATCGCCAAATGCTACGCCTAACACCGCAATCAACAGAAACACACCAAACAATGTTCCTGCAATTGGTGAAATGCGTGGGTCATTTTGTTTTTTATTTGACTTATTAATTTTTAGATTCATTTTGACATTCTCCTTTTTATGACTCTTTCGCTTCTCTTTTTGACTTCAACCTGTCTCTGACCATGTGACTTATCTCTTGCGCCGAAAATCCTAACCGTTCTGCTTCGTTGATAAATCTTTCCGTCAATGCAATCAATGATTCACGCTTCAACTTTTCTGTTACTTTCGCTGACGGAATTTCTGTGATGAATGTGCCACGTCCTTGTTGTGTTGAAATGATTCTTGCTTCATCCAACATACGATATGCCCGTGCAATGGTATTGAAGTTGACTCTTAATTCTTCAGCCAATGCTCGAACGGTTGGCAATTGGTCACCTGGTTTCAAAATTCCATTGGCTAACTGACTTTGTACCTGTTCTACGATTTGGCTATAAATCGGCAAGCCTGAATGAAAATCTAGGTGAAGGGTGAGTTTTTTATCTACCATCGTCTCTCTGATAATTGTACTAATTGTATCATTGTATGAATTGTAGCATTAAAGCGGAGTTTGTCAAGTTAATTTGTAAACGGACTCTGTCATGGATTCACGGATGAGAACGGATTATGGTAACGGATTTGTAAAGCGGATAAACGGATTTGTAAACGGACTCTGTCGCGGATTCGCGGATGAGAACAAAGATAGTGGAAACTGCCCCTTATCCGTTTTTGTTTGTGAGACCGTTATGAAGTTCGTTTAGAGATTTGTCGTATTGCTTTCCCCAATCTTTTAATCCCCTCTTCAATATCTTCCACAGGCTGAGAGGCAAAATTCAAGCGAAGCCATTCTCTGCCATCTGCATTATCAATAAAGAAAAAATTGCCAGGCACAAATGAAACCCCTTCTTTACAAGCCAAAGGTAGTAATTCATCTGCATACATTTTTTCAGGTAAACGCAACCAGATAAATAATCCACCAGTCGGAATATCAAATGAAACTTTGGAAGGTAAATATTTTTTAATCGCTTCCACCATTACATCACGGCGTTTGCGGAAGGTTTGATTCGAACGATGTAAATAGGTTTGATATCTTCCAACTGTGACATAAGCATCTAAGGCGCGTTGAATCAATGTGGATGTTGCTAAATCGCTGACGCGCTTGAAATTGAGCAGACTATCATAAACGGGTCCATCTGCAACGATAAAACCAACCCGTAATCCAGGCATGAGCATTTTAGAAAATGTGCCAACGTAAATGACTTGACCATTTGAATCTAATGCTTTGAGCGAAGGTTGGGCGTGCCCTTCATAGCGTAAATCGCCAACAAAATCATCTTCTAGAATGGGAACGTTGTATCTTTCTGCTAGCACAATCAACTCACGGCGGCGTGGACTGCTGAGACAAGTGCCTGTTGGGTTGTGAAAATTTGGGATTGTGTAAATCAACTTTGGATGATGTTGTTGCAAAAGTTTTTCAAGTTTTTCAACTTGCATTCCTTGACTATCCATTGGAACGCCGATGATTTGAAAACCAAGTGCACGGAACAAATCCATTGCTACAGAATAGGTTGGGTTTTCTACTAAGATAATGTCATTCGGTTTTAACAAAACTTGTGACACCAAAAAGATAGCTTGTTGAGAACCTGCTGTAATCAAAATACTTTCTGAGTTCGTTTGTAAACCTTGACTTGCAAGAATATGCACAATGCCTTCTCGAAGCGGAGCATACCCACTGCGTTCACCATATTCCAACGCGGCGATTTGGTCACGGCGCATGACTGTTTGCAATACTTTGCGAAATTCATCTGCTGGGAATTGGCGCGTGTCACTGATTCCGCTAGCAAAACTGATTGGGTGTAGATGCCCTGCTTCTTGTAACAGAGCATCTATCAGGTCAAGATTTGAAGCAGTTTCTTTTGTTTGAAAATTCTGTTGCCACAAAGGTAAATCAATATCTTTATTTTGTTTTGAAGTTTTTGAAATCAAAGGTTGCGGTAAAACATAGGTGCCACTTCCCATGCGCGAAAAAACTAAACCATCTGCTTCAAGCATGGCATAGGCATTTTCAATTGTGGCACGGTTGACTCCCAAATCATCCGCCAATTGACGATAAGCAGGCAGGCGTGTATCGGCTGTTAACTTTCCAGAAAGAATGGCGTTACGCAAATAATTTCCGATTTGTTGATAAAGCGGAGTTTCACTTTCACGGTCTAATGGGATACGCATTTTTATCTCTCCAAATCATATTGGCATGGTGAATATATCATCAGGTTTGGTTTAAAAATAGAGGCAATTGCTAGAAAACAACAAAAATAACAAAAATTGGATGGGTATTTAATAATATTTATTGGCTCTTAACCTAGTCCAATTTTTGTTTAGAATTAAATGATATAAAAACTAGGAGTTCAAAATGGAAGCAAAAACTGGAACATGGACTGAGAAAAAAGGTTTAGCACAAATGCTAAAAGGCGGCGTGATTATGGATGTGGTAAACGCCGAGCAAGCAAAGATTGCGGAAGATGCTGGCGCGTGTGCAGTGATGGCGTTGGAGCGCGTGCCTGCTGATATTCGAGCTGATGGCGGTGTGGCGAGAATGTCTGACCCCGATATGATTTTGAGGATTATAGATGCAGTGACGATTCCTGTGATGGCAAAATGCCGCATCGGTCATTTTGTGGAAGCACAAATCTTGGAATCCATTGGCGTTGACTACATTGACGAATCTGAAGTGCTTACACCTGCTGATGAAGAACATCACATTTTGAAACATAATTTCAAAGTGCCATTTGTATGTGGATGCCGAAACATTGGTGAAGCATTACGCAGAATTGGTGAAGGCGCAGCCATGATTCGTACGAAAGGTGAAGCAGGTACAGGCGATGTGGTTGAAGCGGTTCGTCATGCTCGCTCAGTGATTGGTGCGATTAAACAAATCCAAAACATGGATGATGAAGAGTTGATGACCTTTGCAAAAAATAATGGCGCACCTTATGAGTTAATTAAGGAAGTAAAAACATTGGGTCGTATGCCTGTGGTTAATTTTGCGGCAGGCGGAGTTGCAACTCCAGCCGATGCAGCTTTGATGATGCAACTCGGTGTGGATGGCGTGTTTGTGGGTTCAGGTATTTTCAAATCTGGTGACCCTGCCAAACGTGCCGCCGCAATTGTCAAATCTGTGACTCATTATCAAGACGCTTCTATCCTTGCAGAAGTTAGTAAGAATCTTGGTGAAGCCATGGTTGGACGTAATGCGGCTCACATGCCAGAAGCTGAGAAGTTAGCAGTACGTGGTTGGTAAATTTGTATTGCAGGGGCGAGGCATGCCTCGCCCCTACGGAAATTGAATTATGAAAATAGGCGTTTTAGCACTGCAAGGCGATTTTGCAGAACATATCTCCATGCTGAAAAAAATCGGCGTAGATACAGCAGAAGTACGTTTGCCAAAACATTTGGATGGTTTAGATGGCTTGATTATGCCCGGTGGTGAATCTACAACGATTGGGAAATTGGCTGTGGCGTATGATTTGATGAAACCATTGCAAGAATTTGGAAAATCCAAAGCCATGTGGGGAACTTGTGCGGGTGCGATTTTTCTTTCTAAAGATATTGGTCGCGACCAACCTTTGCTTGGATTAATGAATATCAAAGTGCAAAGAAATGCTTTTGGTAGGCAAGTTGATTCATTTGAAACAGATTTAGAAATTGAAGAATTGAAAAAAGCCACTGACACAACACATCCATATCATGCAGTATTTATCCGTGCGCCGATTATTGAATCGGTGAGTGGAAAAGCGAAAATCTTGAGTCAACTAGAAGATGGAAGAATCGTTGCGGCACAAGAAGGGCATTTGCTGGCGACTTCGTTTCATCCAGAATTGACGGATGATACAAGATTTCATGAATATTTCATTTCCCTAGCATCTTAACAATAAATGAGTGTGGATTTCCACACTCATTTATAATTAACTACATGCCCATCCGCGCTTTGGATTTTTTAGATTTGCCAACGATTGCTCGCTATCGAAATGACGTGTTAACTCTTGATAGTGCGCGTGCTTTAACGCGCGGGCATCCGCTGGGGGCGATGGGGTTGTTGGCATACATTAATCCAGCGCGGCATTTATACGCGGCAATTTCAAACGGCGGAGATTCAACTTTATTAGGTAGCATTATCCACACACGCGGCGAGACGTTTGCAAAATTATTGTATTTGGCACCATCGTCTAATTTGCAAAGCCCGCAATTGCCAGAATTAATTGAACATCTTACAAGTCAGGCGGGTGAGTGGAAAGCATTTCATGTTTTGGCTGAAATTGATGAAACCAATCAGGTCTTTCCAGCGTTAAGAACAGCAGGCTTTTCCGTCTATGCGTGGCAAAGGCTGTGGGATGTGAGTCAGATTCAGAAAACAGAATCAACTATCAGCAAGGAATGGAAGCGTATGTCGTCTATCCATTTGCCGGCGGTGCAAAATCTGCATTATCAAATTGTGCCGCAGTTGTTACATCCCATTGAACCTGCGCCGAATCGCGTGAGCGGATTTGTGCATGAAGATTTAAAATGTTTTGCAAGTATTACATCGGGCATGTATGGCATTGTGCTAACGCCGTTGATTCATCCTGATGAGGATGATGTGGCAGAAAAAATAATTTCGTTGATAAAAAATGTTTCAAATGGAAATCGAAAAATGTATTTGAATGTGCGTTCGTATCAAACTTGGGTAGAACCTGTATTAGAAGATTTAGGTGCCAAAGCATCGCAACGGCAAGCAGTGATGGTGAAACATTTGGCGCGTTTGGTGAAAGAAGGCAAGCCTGCGCGTGTTGTGCCAAATAATGTTGGCGTGCAACCTTCGCGCATGAGTAGGATGGAAACAGATGAGTAATTGGTCTGCGTTTAATTTTGGAAAAACAATTGGCGCAGTGAATGATGGCGGTGTGATTTTGTTTGATGAACAACATACCGACCTTGCCCGCATCACTTTGAAACGCAGCAAAGAGGTTGTTTTAGTTTCATTAAATATTTATGGTTGGATAGACCATACAAGATTTTTTAATTCCGATACCGATGCGCAACGTGAATATCGCGCCATGCGTTCTTCGGTAAAAGATATTTTAGATTTAATTTATAACGATGCAAGTGATTTGAAAATTTGGGAAGCCATTTCAGAATTTGTGAGGCGGTTTCCGTAAAATAATTTTTTACCACGAAGTGTCACAAAGTATCACAAAGAAAAAACTTTGTGTACCTTCGTGACACTTTGTGGTTAATTTTGGAGAAAAATGTTAAAGGCATTAATTTTTGATTTTGATGGTTTGATTCTTGATACCGAAACACCCGAAGTAACCGTTTGGCAAAATATTTATAAAGAATATGGATTTGAATTGCCTGTGGAGGAATGGGCAAAAACAGTAGGTGGATATGGCATTTCGACATTTAATGCGGCGGAACATCTCGCGCTTCTTTCTGCGGGGAAAATTGATTCTGTTTCATCAAACTTACGCTATCGCCGAGAATCGGATGCGATTATCCACGCTAGTTCCATTTTGCCCGGCGTACTGGATTTAATTCATTATGCAAAATCAAATGGACTCAAAGTCGCCATTGGTTCAAGTTCTCCGCATTCATGGGTTGATTCACATACACAACGACTTGGCATTTATGATTTGTTTGATTTCATCATTTGTCAAGATGATGTTGAAAAAGGCAGAACCAAACCTCACCCAGATATTTATTTGAAAGCGTTAGACAAATTACAAGTTAGAGCAAATGAAGCGATTGTATTTGAAGATTCTCCAAATGGAGTCTTAGCATCACGCCGTGCTGGAATCTTTGTCGTCGCCGTGCCGAATGGATTAACTTCACAAATGAGCGTGCAAGGTGATTTGACAGTTTCATCTTTAGCAGAATTGACATTGCAAGACTTAATGGCAAAATTACCCAATGCCTAAAAAAAAGAGTAAAACTTTTTTTTCACCACAGAGACCACAGAGTTCACGGAGAAAGCAAGAAAAAAACTCTGTGGTCTTTATGTTCTCAGTGGTTAAATCTTTTTCTTTACCCTTGAAGGTAATCACTCCCAAATTCTTAATAATAGGGCTGATTTTCTTTATCGGATTATCTGCTTGTGCGAATCAAAATCCCACCCCAGTTGAAATTACTATTACTGCAACACCTATACCAACAACATTTCCAATCCGCACCCCTGAAATTATTTCAATTGAAAATAGCCCATTGAAAAAATCAATCATAGAAGCGGGAAATTATTTAGTGCGCCAGCAATTGCCGAATGGCGAATTGGCATATCAAGTGAACATCATTAATGATGATAGAGCCTACGCGCCTTCTGATATTCGTCTGATGGCTGGCACAGGCTCGCTTTATACAATTTGTAGAGTCTCAGATGATTCAAAATATTGCAACGCTGGCGATTTAGCATTGAGTCATTATCTTGAAAATTTAATCAGCAACCCTGAAAGATTCAAAGGTATTTGTTTTTATACAAACGGAGGTTGTGCATTAGGTGGCACGTCAATGACGATTGATGCAATTTATAAACGCTGGCAAGCCACAGGCAATTTGACTCTTGAAGATAAAAATTTAATTGCCACAGCCATAGACTTAGGCTATTTCATTATATCCATGCGTAAACCTGATGGTGGGTTTTATCATTCATTTGACCCGCACTTTGGCGGCATTGTAGATGAAAATTATTTTGTCGGGACGTTTAATGGCGAAAGTTTAGTAGCATTGTTGCAGTTATATGAAATGACCGAAAATGATTTTTGGTTAGAGCAAGCGCATGAAATTAATGATTACATGATTGTGCAACCTATCACCGAAGACCATAAACATGCTCATGCCTTTGCTTTGCTCGCTCGCTTAGATAAACTAGATAAAGACGACATTACTTATGCAAATGAAATTGCAAATATAATCATTGCTGGTCAAGTTCGTTCATTGAATCCAGTCAATACCAGTAACTCAACCGCCACAAAGATTGAAGCACTTGCATATATTGGTCAAGCATTTTATTTATCTGATATTGATTCGGAATGGATAGAACGTGAAATTCAAACTTTCATCACTTTTGTATCGGCGAGGCAGTTACCGAATACCAACTGTAATTTTGAAATCACGGATGAAATGATAGAAAAATATAATGGTGGAATTTTTAGCAGTTGTGAAGACCCATCCATCCGCATAGATGGTTTACAAAATTGGATAAACGGAATCACCGCATTTTTGGAATATAAGAGTATGATTGGGGCAAAATAAAATTAGCCACCGAGACACAGAGTTCACAGAGTTTTTTTATGAATTTTCTCAGTGACCTCTGTGTTCTCTGTGGCAAAGGTTTTTATAAAAGGAGAACCACAATGAGTATCGGAAATATCAAATGGCAGAGCATCGTCTCAAAATATGCCCACCCAGATACATGGCGCAGTTTATGGCAAGTCTTTAACTCTGTCGTCCCATTTTATGTGCTGTGGTATTTGTCATATCGCAGTTTAGAAATTGGATATTGGCTGACTTTATTACTCACGATTCCCACAGCAGGATTCATGGTACGCATGTTCATCATCTTCCATGATTGTTGCCACGGTTCTTTCTTTAAAAGTCAACTTGCTAACAACCGACTCGGCTTGTTACTCGGTGTAGCAGTGTGGACTCCTTACTTCCACTGGAAACATTCCCACGCCATTCATCACGCCACAGCCGGTGATTTAGATAGACGTGGCATTGGTGATGTTTACACAATGACTGTTGAAGAATATCTCGCCGCGCCATGGTATAAAAAAATTGGCTATCGCATTATGCGTAATCCGCTAATTCTTTTTACAGTTGGGGCTTTGATAGTTTTTGTTTTTGCCCATCGCTTCTGGGAAAAAGAAGCAGGTAAACGTGAAAAAAACAGCGTAATTTGGACGAATATTGCCATTCTCGCATTTATGGGCTGGGTGATATATCACATCGGCTGGCAGGCTTATCTATTGGTTGAGATTCCAATTTTGCTCATGGCTTGTGGCGCAGGCGTTTGGTTATTTTATGTGCAACATAATTTTGAACCAACTTATTGGGAAAGACACCAAGATTGGGAATTTTTCAAAGCGGGTATGGACGGCAGTTCATTTTATAAATTGCCAAAACTGTTTCAATGGTTTACTGGCAATATTGGCTTTCATCACATTCACCACCTCAGCCCCAAGATTCCAAATTACAAACTAGAAGAATGTCATAATGAAAATCCGATATTTCAAATTGAACCTCTTACGTTCAAAGATAGTCTAAAATCTTTATACTTCCGTTTGTGGGATGAAAAAGAAAAAGTGCTAGTGGGCTGGAAAGCCTTGAAGAAATATAAAATGCAAAGAAGTAATTCATAATAAAAGAAATAAAAAGAGACAATCACTTTTGAAATGATTGTCTCTTTTATAATTCTCTAATTATCTGCTTTCTTCTCTTCCCCATACAACTTTCTATGAACCACACTCAACGCGCGGACTTGTTCCGCCGCATGATACGAAGACCTCACCAATGGATTCGATTCTACCCATTGGAAGCCAATTTCTTTTCCATAATCGCGTAATTCAGCAAATTCTTCCATCGTGTAATAGCGGTCAATGGGCATGTGTTTTTTGCTAGGTTGCAAGTATTGACCAATCGTCAAAATATCCACACCCCAACTGCGTTGGTCACGCATGACTTCTTTAACTTCATCCATCGTTTCGCCAAGCCCAAGCATAATGCCTGATTTTGTCAACACTTCGGGGTCAAGTTTTTTTGCATTCGATAAAGTTTTTGCCGCCCAATCATAGTTATCTTGTGGTTGCACGGTTTTGAATAAACGCGGCACAGTTTCAACATTGTGATTCAAAATTTCAGGGCGAGCATCCATCACAATTTTTAATGCTTCAATACTGCCTTTGAAATCTGGAATCAAAACTTCAACAGAACAGCCATGTTGTAATTCTCGAATTCTGCGAATCACCATAGCAAATATCGGCGCACCACCATCTTTTCGTTCATCACGATTCACAGATGTAATCACTGCATGATTCAAATTCATTGATTTCACTGCTTGTGCAACTCGTTCCGCTTCGCCCCAATCCATCAAAGTTGGTTTGCCATGTTTAATATCACAAAATGCACAGGTGCGTGTGCACACATCACCAAGCATTAAGAATGTTGCAGTGCCACTTCCCCAACATTCGCCTAAATTCGGGCACATCGCTTCTTCGCAAACAGTATGCAAAGATTTTGAACGCATCAAATTTTGAATGCGTTCATAATTTTCACCAGCGGGCGCACGCACCTTAATCCACTCAGGGCGGCGCAGTGGGCGCACATCGGTTGCGGGGATGATTCTGTCTCGGGTTGGGGTAGCAGGCATAAGGTCCTTTTGATTCGGTCATGTCATTGCGAGCGTTTGTTGCGAAGCAATCTCTTGATTAAGTTGGAGATTGCTTCGTCGCAAAGAACAAATTCGCTCCTCGCAACGACATCAAAATTATTTTTTCTTAACGATTAATCTCAATCCACGAACTTCGACGACTTCAATCAAATCGCCCTTACTGATGGGGGCTGAATCTTTTGATTTGGATGCGCTCCATAATTCTGATTCAACTTGCACTTGCCCCGCTTCTTTTATGGATGTTCGAGCTGTTCCTGTTTTCCCCAACAGACTCTCACTCCCAACTTGGATTGTGTTTCGCAGAGCGCGTAAAGCAAATACTAAGATAATAAAAAAGATTAAACCTAAAAAGATTCCTGTGCTAACAACAAGCGGAACAGAAACTCGTTGAAACTCTGGCGTGCCGGGAGAATTGAATAATACCAACGCGCCCACAATAAACGAGCCAACACCAGCGGCAGTTAACGCGCCATGTGTGGCGGCTTTGATATCTAAAATAAATAATATAAATGCAATGATTAAGAAGATAATACCAAACCAATTGATTGGCAACACGCCCAAACCGTAGGTGGCTAACGTTAAACATACTGCGCCAATAAACCCAGCCACCCAACCGCCTGGTGTGGAGATTTCAATTAAGATGGCTTGTACGCCAATGGCTAATAAAAGAAAAGCAATGTTCGGGTCTGTGAGTAAAAGCAGAAGCCCTTCAATAAAACTCATGTTAAGGGATTGCTCTAGAATGTTGCTAGTGTTCAAAGTGCGCGTGCCACTATCCATTTTAACGGTGAAGCCGTCTAATGCTTGTAACAAATCTTCCACATCATCGGCAATGAAGTCAATTAACTTTGCTTCAAGGGCTTCATTGGCAGTGACGGCGATGGCATCATCAATCATGGCTTCTGCCAATATCAACGCTTCTTCTCCGCGTGGAATTACATAAGAGCGAATGGCGGCTTTGATAAGTTCTTTGGCTTTTCTGTCAGAAGTAGAATCTAAATTTTCACCTGAACTGGTGATGGGGCTTGCCGCGCCAATGCTTGTTTCTGGTGCCATGGCAGAAATATGCCCGGACATGGTAATCATAGCACCGGCACTTGCGGCAATGGCATTACGCGGTGCGACATAGACGACAACAGGCACATCACTTGCTCGAATTTCTGCCATGATTTTGAGCATGGTGTCAACACTTCCGCCGGGGGTGTTGAGTTGAATAATGATGACTTCAGCATCGATTCGTTCACCACGTTCAATACCGCGTTTGATATATTCCAACATGGGCGGCATGATGGGTCCTTCAGCAGTGAGAATGAGGGCAGTAGAACTGTTCCCTTGTGCAAAAACAGGCAGAACAAAGGTCAGAAGCGTGAACGTAATCAGAAGAATGCGAGTGAATTTCATCATCAAAGATTATAACTTAACTGATATAGCCAAAACGTCCCGCAGGTTTGATTCTTTCAATCGTGTTTTACAAAGAATCCTGCGGGACGGTAGGAAATTTGAAAGTAAGAGTAGGCTTGGCTAGCCGCCTTGAAAAGTTAGGTAAAGCGTTCTGATACTCAAAAGAATAATCAGCGTGCCGACGATAATCATTAATATTTTTGCTGGTAATTTTTTAGCGAGTGTTGCGGCGATGGGAGCGGCAACTGCACCACCGATGAGTAAGCCTAAAATAATTCTCCAGTATTCGCCAAAACTTAATGCAAGGATGAATAAAATGGATTGACCCAATGCCACAAAAAATTCTGTGAAGTTGACCGAGCCAATGGTCATTAATGGATGTTTTCCGCGTGCTACTAATGTGGAGGTGACGACGGGACCCCATCCACCACCACCAACTGCGTCACAAAAACCGCCGATGAAACCGAGAATACCGATGCGTGGTCCATGATATTCATCAGGCTTTTTGCGTGGAATCATGGTGAAGGCTTTGTAAATAATCACGCCACCCATCACCAAAAGGTATACGGCGATATAAGGTTTGATGACGGTTCCATCAATTGAGGTTAATATATACGCGCCGATGATTCCGCCTAATACGCCGGGGATAAGCAAACGGCGCACAAGTTTCCAATCTACATTGCCGAGTCGCCAATGCGAAAAACCAGATACACCCGTTGTCACTACTTCTGCCATGTGTACAGAAGCAGACGCGGCGGCGGGCGGAATTCCTAAACTTAACAAAAATGTATTGGAACTAACACCATACGCCATGCCCAATGCGCCGTCTATCATTTGTGCAATAAACCCCACAACAATAAACAAAATTATGTTTGTTTCCATGAAGATGTGCCCTTCTCAAATTAAGATTCAACTTTCTCGATTATGCCAATTTCGGGAGAGTCACTACAATCGGGAAGAACACAAGTGTGTTCAACAGAAACAATTATACCTGCTATGAATTGTAGGGACACAGCAAAACAATTATGGTCAAAATTGTGAATTGACCCGCTGTGTCCCTACTTGATTTTAGAATAAACCTTCAAGATATTGTTTTGTTCTTTCATGTTTCGGATTAGAAAATATTTCTTTGGCTGGACCTGCTTCTATTAATTCACCTAAGTACATGAAGATGACATAATCCGCTAGGCGTTTGGCTTGACGAAGTGTGTGTGTCACAATAATAGTCGTGTATTGTTTTTTCAAATCTAGTAAACGGCTTTCAATGTGTTGCGAAGAGATAGGGTCAAGTGCAGAAGTGGGTTCGTCGCCAAGAATAATTTCGGGTTCAACTGCCAAACCGCGTGCGAGACAGAGGCGTTGCTGTTGTCCGATAGAAAGGCTGGTGGCAGGTTCATTTAATCGATTCTGGACTTCTTCCCATAAGCCTGCGATTTCAAGATAATGTTTGACTCCGTCTTTGTAATCTTCACGGTTCTTTCGCATGTGATGAATGTGCATTCCATAGGCGACATTATCATAAATTGACATTGGCAATGGTGATGGACGTTGTGCGAGCAAGCCAACGATTTTGCGAACTTCGGTTACATCTATATCTTTGTTGTAAATGTTTTCGCCATCTACTAACACTTCACCAGTGAGTTGTGTGTTTTCAGTCAATTCAAAAAAGCGATTGAACGTTTTTAATAAAGTTGTTTTGCCACAACCTGAAGGTCCCATAATCACTGTGATTTGATTTTTGGGAATTTCAATGTTGATATCTTTTAATGCAAGTTGCTTACCATAATAAGCATTAAGATTTTTTACTTGAATATGTGCATCCATAATTTTTTCCTTTTCTTTCGTCATTGCGAGGAGTGACGAGAATGTTACTTAACTGAATATTTACTTAATCTTGATGCCAGCCAGCGTGAAGCAAAACTGACGAATAAAACGATAATGGTCAAAATCAATGCGGCGGCATAACCACGTTCACGAACTTCGGGATAAGGTGAACCCAATTGAAAGAATACTGCCAATGGTAATGAGGCTGTGGGATTCATCAATGAAGTTGGGATACGGTCTGTGTAGCCTGCTGTGAATAAAACGGAAGCCGCATCACCAATGCCGCGACCAAAGGCAAGCAAAATGCCGGTAATAATGCCCGGCAACATTTGGCGTGTTACAACCCTTAGTGCAACTTCAAATTTTGTAGAACCTAATGCTAAGGCGGCATGTTCTAAATCTTTAGGCATGCGGCGGATAACTTCATCCATTGCGCGAGTCATAATTGGCAATTCGACTAATGCTAAAGCGATGATGCCTGCTATTAAAGAGGCACGCAACCCAAGCATAATCATTAATGCAAAACCAAAAGCACCATAAACGATAGATGGAATGCCCCACAATACATCTAATGAAAGACGAACGTAATCACCCCATTTTGAATCCTGTGCATAGGCTTGGAGGTATAAAGCAATTGGCAGGCTTAGAATAATGGCTATCAATGTTCCGCCACTGGCTAAATAAATAGAACCAATGATGGCATTGAGGATGCCACCTTCTTTGCCCATGTAATATCCACCTTTGGGAATTTGTGTGACCATATCCCAAGTTAAAGAGGGAAGTCCGCGTGAGATGATTGTCCATAAAATTAGACCAAGCGAACTTGCTACTATGATTAAAGCAATTCGCATGATTGTTTTTATAAATAATTCGACAAGATGTCGTTGTTCAAAATGTTTTTTCTTCATTATTTGCGCCTCAACATTCTTTGTAAAACCAAAGTTGAGAGAATGTTGAAAATTAGAATTACGACTAATAAAACCAATGCCGCACCAAGCAAAGCCGCATCATATAGTGGAATGGACATCATTTCGCCATAGTTATTTGCAATTAGTGCTGGGAGTGGATAGGCTGTATCAAATATGGAGGTTGGAACTTTTGGAACATTGCCAACAACCATCAGCACTGCAATTGTTTCCCCTAAAGCACGAGATGCTCCTAAAACAACTGCGGCAATGATGCCCGGTAATGTTTGAGGTAATACAACAGTTCTAATAGTCTGCCATTGTGTAGCACCGACTCCAAGAGAAGCATGTCTTAAGTCATTTGGAACTGTGGATAACACTTCAAAGGTGACAGAAATAATTAAGGGTGCAATCATCACTGCTAATACAATGCCACCAGCCAGAATACCAAACCCTGTCGGTTGAGTAACTGAAAATATAGATATAGAGTCAAGCCTCCCCTCAGCCAGAGGCGCGAGCACGTCATCTACAAATGGGACGACGGCGAGTAATCCCCACACGCCGTACACAACTGGGGGTATCGCGGCGAGCAAATCTAAAATTGGTTTTGCAATTGCGCGTGTGCGAGCATGGGCATATTCTGCTAGATAGATTGAAGTGAGTATAGAGGCTGGGACTGAAAGAATTACGCCAACGGTTGTGACCCAAATGGTGCCAAGGATAAATGGGCGAAAACCAAATAAACCTTGATTGGGCTTCCAAATTTCACCAAGCAATAAGTCAGTGAGTGGGTATTCACTTAAGATGGGTTGTGCACGTAAAAAAAGTGCAACGGTAATAATTACAATTAGCAAAACGGGGAAGACTGTGAGTACAAAAAAAGTTCGGCTTGCTAAAAAATCTTGTTTTGTACGTCGGTCTTTTGTGGTGGTTGTAAATGTTGAGTTGAGTTCAGCCATAATTTTGTTTTGGAAACCTCATATAAATTTATCAAACACGAAGCCTCAAAGTCTTAGCCCTCTGCGACTTCGTGCTTGATGATAAAAAATTGTATTGAACGAACTTACTTCAACTTTTCCAATGATTCAGCTTGTTGTGCTGGCGTAAGTTTTACAAATCCAGCAGGCTCAAGAAATTCCTGACCATCGGTCAAAATCCATTCAATGAAAGCCAAAGTAAGACCTTCGGGCTTGCCAAGTGTGGCGAGGTTTTCAAAACGGGCTGGAGGAGAAGGATAAGTTCCTTCAGCAACTGCACCAAAGGCATCTTCTTTGACGGTATAAATTTCTTCTGGGTCGGCTACACCGTTTTCATTAATGTCCAATGGTGGAATGACGATGCCCGGCACAAGGTTGCCACTGCTCAAATCAAAGATACTGTTTAAGTTACCAAAACCAATGCCAAGCGGGTCTTTGAGAACCGTATCCAACATAGCAGGCTCACCATTTACGCCAATACCTAACAAATCATCTTGTGCTTCGCCGCCGGTATATTTTGACCATTGTTCTGCCGCACCGGAAGCATCTGAACGAGTAAAGACATTGATTTGGTCTGTGTTTGTTGGGTCGCCAACAACTTCGCCCCAAGTGGTAATTTCGCCTGTGATGTAAATTTTATTGAAGACTTCTTGCGAAATACCTTTTTCAAGAATTTGAGCGGCAACAGGGTTTTCTGAATTGATGATTGGAAAAACCGCATCTTTCGTGACCGATACCCAGAAGATGCCCTGAGCAGTTTCTTCCTCGCGAATTGTTCGAGAAATCATACCGATATCTACTGCACCGGCAATGGTGTCGGTCATACCTTTGCCTGCGCCACCACCTTGCACATCAAAGGTAACACCAGGGTGAATCTTGCTAAATTCATCAGCCCAAACGGTCATCATGGGGTACAAAGCAAAAGCACCGGAGACGGAAATAGTTCCGCTGAGCGGTTCTACAGTTGGAGCGGCTTCGGTAGCAGGGGCTTCTGTAGCGGAAGTTTCTGTGGCAACAGGTGCCTCAGTTGGTTCTGGAGTGGCAGACCCACATGCAACAAGCACTATGGATAGGACAACCAGAATTGAAAAAATGGTTAGGGATTGTTTCTTCATTATTAACTCCTATTTTATTATATAAATCCTATTACATTAGTAGGCTTTCAAAGTAAAAAAATAAGCGCTTATTCTTTTCTTTTAATTCCTAGTAAGTCAATAGGTATTATTTGTAAAATCATAATTCAGCGACTGAATTATGTCAAGGGGCGAAATTTATCGTTTTACAGGTATTTAAGGTGAGTTACAATATACAACCAATAGGATAAATCAGAAATGAAACTTACCACCCGCAGTGAATACGGATTGCTTGCCCTCATCTACCTTGCCCGCCATCAAGACGAAGGCTTCATTTCCATTGACACAATTGCAAAGGCACAATCCATTCCACCTAAATTTTTAGAACAACTCATGCTCGCGTTAAAACGCGCGCACTTTTTACGTAGTGCTAAAGGTCAAAAAGGCGGGTATCAACTTGCCAAAAAACCGAATCAAATTTCCCTTGCGGAAGTGATTCGTCTCTTTGATGGTGCACTCGCCCCCACTGAATCTGTCAGTGAAAATTTTTATGAATCAACTCCCATCGAAAAAGAGAAGCGCTTGACTAAAGTCTTCAAAGACATCCGCGACCATGTATCTAACAAGTTAGAAAAAACCACCATTGCCGATGTAGCATAATTAGATAGGGTTATGAAAAAAATTTTTGTCATCATCATCCTATTTCTTGGCGTTATTGTTGTGGCGCTCAGTTTCAGCGAACTTGAAACAATTCTGCTGACATTACAAAAAGCGCATCTCGGATACTTTCTGCTGGCGATTCTCACCCAATTGATTTGGTTCATTACCACCGGCAGAATGTATCAATCCATTTTTCATTTGTTAGGAATTCACGATAATGTTCTTACATTAACACGCATCGCAACAGCCGCAACATTTATCAACATTGTTGCACCCACAGGTGGCGCAGGCGGAGTTGCTTTATTTGCATCCGAAGCACGCCGTCGCGGACACCCTACTGGCAAAGCCACCGTTGCCGCCGCCTTATTTCTTTTATTAGACCAAGCCGCATTTTTAGTTATCTTAGCAGTAGGTTTATTTATTCTCTTTCGTCGCAACGACCTAAATGCAGGCGAAATTTCTGCTTCATTATTTTTATTTGTCATTGCAATTGCTTATGCTTTTGTTTTATATCTTGGCTATCGTTCTGCTGAACAGCTCGGAAACTTTTTAGCAAAAATCGCTCGAGGCATAAATCGAATTGTAAATTTTTTCGGCAAAGAAAATTATCTCAGCGAAGCCCGCGCGCACGAGTTCGCGCACGAAATTTCAGATGGCTTTTCAGGTTTAACCGAAAAACCATCCAGCCTAATCAGACCAATTCTATGGGGCATACTAGATAAAGGTCTGCTCATGCTCATTTTGGTTTGCTCATTTATGTCATTCGAAGTTCCATTTTCGGCAGGCACAATCATTGCTGGTTTTTCAATGGCATATCTTTTCTTAATCGTTTCGCCCACACCCTCAGGCATTGGCATTGTAGAAGGCATTATGCCCATTGCACTCACTTCATTAAACGTCAATTGGAGTCAAGCAGTCGTCATCACGTTAATGTATCGTGCTGTCACATTTTGGTTTCCACTTGCAGTTGGTGCGTGGGCATTCCGCACCTTGCATCAAGATTCATAATTCATGATTTCCAATTTATTAAATTTTTGGAAACAAGATTCAGATACATACCCCAACATTTCGGCATGGAAAACGACTCCACCACGCCCATCACAAACGCTTCCAATCCCTGACCTGATACCTGTTTCTCTCCGAGAAGCCTTATCTTCGCTGGGAATTAATTCTCTTTACTCCCACCAACATGCCGCATGGACTCATGTGCAACAAAATAAAAATATAATTTTATCCACAAGCACAGCCAGCGGAAAAACTTTATCGTACAACTTACCCGTTTTATCTTCAATCATCAACAACAATCAAACGCGTGCTTTATATTTATTCCCAACCAAAGCCCTTGCACAAGACCAATTGTCAGTAATCAGTAATCTGTTATCGGTAATCGGTAAACAAGAATTACGAATTACGAATTACGCATCCATTTATGACGGTGATACGCCGCAGAATCAACGTTCTTCCATTCGCAAAAACGCAAATATTGTTTTATCCAATCCCGATATGCTTCATACGGGCATTCTTCCACACCACGCCAACTGGAATGAATTTTTTGCAAACCTAAAATTCATAGTCATAGACGAAGCGCATACCTATCGCGGAGTCTTTGGTTCACATGTTGCCAATGTGATTCGCAGACTCAAACGTGTGGCAAAATTTTATGGGGCAAATCCACAATTCATTTTGGCATCTGCAACGATTGGCAACCCAAAAGAATTAGCAGAGAAATTAATCGAAGAGCCTGTTGAATTAATTGACAATGATGGTTCATCCAAAGGCGAGCGTCATTTCATTATTTACAATCCACCAGTTACCGATGCAAGTTTGGGATTAAGAAAAAGTGCCATACTTGAAAGTGTCAGATTATCTATTGATTTACTCAAACACAATATTCAATCCGTTGTATTTGCCCGTACAAGACGAACCGTTGAAATCCTATTAACAAACCTTCAATCATTAATCACGAATTACGAATCACGAATTACGAATTCCCAAATAAGAGGCTATCGTTCTGGTTATCTCCCAACGCAACGAAGAGAAATAGAACAAGGTTTACGAGATGGAAGTGTCAAAACAGTTGTAGCAACTACTGCTCTTGAATTAGGCATTGATATTGGTGGACTCGGCGCGGCAATTTTAGTTGGCTATCCTGGCACGATTGCCAGCGCAAGGCAACAAGCAGGTAGAGCAGGTCGTGGAGATGACCCAGCGGTTTCAGTTTTGGTTGCATCACCAAACCCATTAGACCAATTCCTTGCACATCATCCCGAATATTTTTTTGGACGTTCTCCTGAACAAGCATTGGTCAATCCAAACCATTTGTTAATTTTGTTAGAGCATTTAAGATGTGCCATGTTTGAATTGCCATTTCAAAGGCAAGAATCTTTTGGCTCATTATCTTGGGAATTGATTGAAGAATATTTACAATTTTTGGTTTCGAATCAAGAATCGCATTTATCTAATGAAAAATATTATTGGATGAAAGACCAATATCCCGCCGCAAATATTTCATTGAGGTCTGCATCGCCACAAAGTTTTGTTTTGACTTCAACTGATTCAGATGGCAAACCTATCACCATCGGAACAGTAGATGGTGAGTCTGCACATTGGATGATTCATCCTGGCGCGATTTACATGCACGAAGCACAACAATATTTTGTGCAAGAATTAAATCTCGAAAATCATCATGCTCAACTTGTGCCCGTTGGTTTGGATTATTACACTGAAGCCCAACAACAATCTGAAATTCAAGTTTTATCTGACCTCACCCCTAGCCCCTCTCCTGAGAGGAGAGGGGGAGAAGTAGGATATGGCGAAATTCAAGTTACAACACAAGTTATTGGATTCAAAAAGTTAAGATGGTTTACAAATGAAAACCTTGGTCAAGAACCGTTAGATTTACCACCATCCGAATTACAAACCACAGGATATTGGCTAACTTTATCTGAACAAACATTAAATCACTTAAGAGAATCTGGGGTTTGGACTAATGACCCAAATGATTATGGACCAAACTGGCAAAAGATAAGAGAATCTGTCAGAACCAGAGACCAATTTGCATGTCAGGTATGCGGCGCGAAAGAAATTAATCGCCAACATGATGTACATCACAAAACTCCATTTCGCGCATTCACATCTATTGAAGAAGCAAATCGTTTAGAAAATTTAACAACGCTTTGTCATAGTTGTCATCATAAGGTGGAACAAAATGTACGCATGCGAAGTGGGCTGGCTGGTTTGGGATTTGTATTGGGAAATCTCGCGCCGTTATTTTTGATGTGTGATAATCGTGATTTAGGTATTCATACAGACCCTGCATGGTCAGTTGCCAACGGTCAGCCATCAGTCATTTTATATGATTTGGTTCCCGCAGGTATTGGCTTCAGCCAAAAACTTTTTGAAATACATGATGAGTTAATTGCGCGTGCGTATGAATTGGTAATACAATGTGAATGTAAAGATGGTTGTCCATCGTGCGTGGGACCTGGTGGTGAAAATGGCGTGGGTGGAAAAAACGAAACCATAGCAATTCTTAAGCAATTAACGAGTAGCAGTTAGTTGTTAGTAATTACGAATCACGTATCACGGATTATTTTATGAATGAATCTTATCTAAAACTTTTTTTACGCTTCCTTCGTTTCGGATTTCTCGCTTGGGGCGGACCTGTTTCACAAATCGCGATGATTCGTCAAGAACTTGTCGAAGATGAAAAATGGATTTCATCAGAAAAATTTAATCGTGTGCTGGCTGTCTATCAAGCCTTGCCCGGACCCGAAGCGCATGAGTTGTGTGTTTACTTCGGCATGATTGCACGCGGTCGCATTGGCGCATTGCTGGCAGGTCTTGGTTTCATGCTTCCAGGTTTCATCCTCATGTTTGCGCTTTCGTGGTTTTACGTCACTTATGGAATCACATCTCAACTTTTTCAATCTGTTTTTCTTGGTATGCAACCCGCCGTTGCCGCGTTAATTATCCGCGCGGTTCATCGCATTGGAAGCCATGCACTTCATCAAAACAAATGGCTTTGGACACTTGCTATCCTCGCCGCCTTTGCACAATTTTTAGATGTAAATTTTTTAATCACCCTTTTGATTTGCGGATTCATTTTCGCATTAATCACCAGAGGACAAATCCGCTTCGGATTCTTGCTTCTAGTTGTTTCTGTTTTCTCCATCTTTTATTTTAACTTCAACCAATTCTCTACTCCTCAAACTATTCCCAACACACAAATCCTCGAAACCAATTCTTTAACTCTTTTTATCTCTGGCTTGCGTGCTGGACTATTAACCTTCGGCGGAGCATACACAGCTATTCCTTTTATTCAACATGATGCCGTTGAAGTTGGCAAATGGATGACCAATGCCCAATTTTTAGATGGGCTTGCATTATCAGGTTTATTACCCGCGCCATTGATAATTTTCTCAACTTTCGTCGGTTACATTGGCGGTGGCGCATTTGGAGCGATTGCAATGACCATCGGAGTCTTTGCCCCAGCCTTTTCCTTCACCATGATTGGGCATGAATATTTAGAGAAGTTAACAGAAAACAAATCCATTCATGCCTTCTTAGATGGAATCACAGCAGGTGTGATTGGTTTAATTTCTGTCACCGCTTTAGGCATTTTGAACGAAACGATTTTAGAAATGAATTCCTTCACCATATTTTCCCTTGCGCTTATCATTCTATTTGCTTCCAAATCCAAATGGTCAACTGCTTGGGTTGTTTTGGGGGCAGGCTTGTTAGGATTAATATTTTTCTAAAAATGCAAAAAGATATTTATCTCCTCTTCACAACCCGCATCATCCGCATGTTTTGCTACGGATTTCTTTCCATTATTCTTGTTCTCTACCTTACTGAAGCAGGGTTTTCAGAAAAACAAATCGGCTTGTTGTTTACATTGACATTAGTAGGTGATGCTTTCATTTCGTTATGGTTAACTACTCGTGCAGACCGCTTCGGTAGAAAGAAAACATTAATCATCGGCGCATTGTTGATGTTTTTTGCAGGTCTTGTTTTTATTTTTACAAGCAATTTATTTTTTTTGACACTCGCCGCTATTATCGGAGTCATCAGCCCAAGTGATAAAGAGATTGGACCATTTCTAGCAGTGGAGCAATCCTCTCTCACACAATTAATCTCAGATGGTTCACGTACAAATATTTTTGCTTGGTATAACTTGGGTGGTTCGTTTTCATCTGCTTTGGGTGCATTGGCTGGCGGTTGGTTTGCACAAATTTTACAAAACAATGGTTTAACTTCATTCGAGTCATATCGTTTTATTTTGATAGGCTATGCACTTGGTGGATTGGTACTTGCAGTTTTATTTTTACAAGTCTCACCAATCATCGAAGTAAAACAAGAATCAAATCAAACGAAAAAAACGTTGGGTTTACATCAGTCAAAAAATGTAGTTTTCAAATTAAGTGTTTTATTTGCTTTAGATTCTTTCGCGGGCGGTTTGATTGTTCAAAGTTTTATGGCATATTGGTTTCATATAAAATTCGGTCTTAACTCTGGAACACTAGGAAGTATTTTCTTTGGTGTAAATATTCTTGCAGGCATTTCTGCGTTACTCGCTGTACAACTTGCTAAAAAATTTGGTTTGATTAACACTATGGTCTTTACTCACATCCCCTCCAACATTCTTTTGATTCTCGTTCCATTGATGCCCACCCTGCCACTCGCCATTGGACTTTTACTTTTACGCTTTAGCATTTCTCAAATGGATGTACCCACGCGTCAATCTTATACGATGGCTGTTGTTTCACCTGATGAACGATCCGCCGCTTCTGGCGTGACTGCAATTGCCCGCTCGATTGGAGCCTCTCTCTCCCCCATGCTAACAGGTTTATTTTTTAGCATTCCAATTTTGTTCAGTGCGCCATTTTTTATTTCGGGTGGCTTGAAAATTGTTTATGACCTTTTGCTATTTAGAGAATTTCGCTCTATCAAACCGCCAGAAGAAAAATTCTAGTGCTTCATATTCAATATCAACAATGTGATTCCTTGTGTGCATAAGGCGGCGAGAATAGCAAGGGAAAAGGCAGAGGCGAGGCTAAAGTCTTGGATGGAGAGACCAAGTGCAAGGTAGAAAGAAGCGAAGGCAAATAATCCATAGGTTAATCCACGTAGGACGTTAATCGCTGAATCACCTCCATCATGCCTGTGAGCAAAAATCGTTAAGATGCTGACGTACAATGGAATCATGGTAAGCAAACCTGTAAGGCGTGCGCCAATGTAGGGAGCAATTGCAGTAATGAAAATAATAAAACTTGTGCCGATGATGATGCGTGAGGGAATATCCCATTTGCCGGGCGTAGCTGTAGATTTTATGTTTTCAGATTTTGGTATAAGAAATACTGAAACAAGAATGGTAATGATGTTGTAAATAAAAATTGTTATGAAAGGGAGTTGAATGTTTTGAAAAAGAATGGCTACAATAAAAAAAGCAAACATGCTTAAGATAAATGAAATAAGCCAATTATATTTTTTGGCAGTCCAAGCATAGGCGAGTGTAAATGCAACAATAGAAAATAAACCGCTTAATACGCCTTGTATGCTTTCAAATACAAATGCTCGGTTGTGACTTAATGCTAGAAAAAATACAACGGGACCTGACGTAAGTGGAAGCCCGACCATCCAACCGCTGACGGATGCTCCCCATTTTCTGCCTGCTAAACTTGCCGAACCAATAATGATTGGGGCGAGAATTAATTTTAGAATAAAGATACTCAAATTTTATTCTCGTAGATAATTTTCAAATTTTTGTAAATCTACACGGGCGGTCATATCTAAATTTAATGGAGTCACAGCCACCAGTTGTTTTTTTCTTAAAACAAAGGCATCGGTATCTTCGGGTTCATCATCTGGTAAATCTTCATGGCGGTAAATGATTGCGCCAGGCTTATCCCACGATTCTCTTTCGGCGGGAATTGGCTCGTAATATCGTTGGCGAGATAATCTCGACATCTGCCACCCAGTTTGAGGCGTAGCATGACGCGGCACTTCTACTTTTAATAAATCAACGCCATCAAATAATTTTTTATCCAACATCATCTTGGCAAAGTAAGCGGTGAAATATGCGGCGGCTTTGAAATCAATATCATCGGAATGTGAGAGGTGATAGCTGGTATCCGTCTCAAGCGAAACGGCGAGGGCGGGGTAGCCCATAGCGGCGGCTTCCATTGCCGCACCTACTGTGCCTGAGATTGTGATTCCGAGACCAACATTTTCACCATAGTTGATTCCTGAAACGATGATATCGGGTTTGTGTGGAACGATTTCGAGCAAGCCATGTAACACGGCTTGTGCAGGCGAGCCGCCAACGGCATACACATCCCATTCTTGACCAATGACTTGCATTTTGAGTTGTTGAATGATTCCATCGGATGTGCTTGGTAAACTGCGCCCCATGGCAGTAGATTGTTCACGCGGTGCGGCAACGTTGACGAAGCCAATTTTTGCGAGTTCACCTGCCGCCGCCCATAAACCGGGCGAGCCGATGCCATCATCGTTGGTTAACAAGATATGTGGTTTATTTTTTTTCATGGGGTTGATTATAAATCGTTTGGATTAAATAAAAAAACCGCCTCATACTAGACGGTTTATCTGGGTGGCGCCCTCGGACGGACTCGAACCGCCGACCTATTGCTCCGCAAGCAAACGCTCTAATCCACTGAGCTACGAGGGCATTATTAATTTTGCGTGTGGTATTTTACTTTAAGGTTGTACTATTGGCAAGGTGAATAACTGTGTAGTAAAATTCAGCCCGTTCTTGTAATGCGGGAGTCGCCAAGTGGTAAGGCATCAGCCTTCCAAGCTGATATTCGTGGGTTCGAATCCCATCTCCCGCTCTGGTTGAAGTACACAGTGATCAGTTTGTCAGTAATCAGTAGTAAACCTATACTGCAACACTGACTACTGGTCACTGATTACTTTATCACTGTAAACGGGGCCCGTGGCGCAGCGGTTAGCGCAGGCGACTCATAATCGCTTGGTCGTAGGTTCGAATCCTACCGGGCCCACTTTTTATATAGGGAAATCAATTCTTATGATGAGTCCTAAAATCCTTGAAGCGGGTGAATTACTTTTCTGGTTTCATAGTTATGATGCACTACATGAAAATAGAGCCAGTGTTCATGTAGGAAAAGGTTCACAGAATGACCACAACGATGCAAAAATTTGGTTGGAACCAAACATAGAAGTGGCTCGTGCTGGAAAAACTTTACGAAATCACGAGTTAAAAAGAGCCTTGAAAGTAATTGAGCAGAATTTAGAACATTTTTTGAAGGAATGGCATGGTTACAAACGTAAAGCAAGTGGATGAAAAAATAGCAGTAAAAAAGTATAAGATTCAACATTCGATTGATGAATATACTTTTCCAAAAGAGGCTGTTATCCACATGGTTCGATTGGACGAGAAATATATCAATGTTGAATTAGCCGATGGACGTATTATTTCTATTCCTTTGAAGTGGATACCCACTGTTTACAATGCTTCTCCAGAAAACCGCAAAAAATTTGAGATTAGTCAAAACCGCACGATGATTATTTGGAATCCAGATACAAGCGGAATCAATGATGAAATTAGTATTTTAGATTATCTTGGTCCAACAAGAGATGAAAAAAAATCAGTTTATATTGTTCGTGAACCTAAAAAAAGAATTGCTGAATCAAAAAAGAAGTTGAAGAAGAGTAAAAAATAATCGCTTGGTCGTAGGTCCGAATCCTACCGGTCCCACTTTCAAAAGGCAAAACAATAAAAACAAAAGCGGATAATTATTATCCGCTTTTGTTTTTAACTCAACTGCTTTTTCAACTCATCATAAATCCCCGGCGTGGAGGCGATAATTGATAACGGAGCGGATAAA
Organism: Anaerolineales bacterium; assembly: GCA_016789365.1. GTDB lineage: Bacteria > Chloroflexota > Anaerolineae > Anaerolineales > Villigracilaceae > Villigracilis. The sequence continues at coordinate 24,635 of JAEURH010000010.1, read as the reverse complement.
TAATCATCTCTTCCATCCACAGCAGTGACTTTTGCACCGGCTTCTTCTGCAATTAATCCAGCGGCGGCGATGTCCCAGGGTTTTAACTTAAACTCCCAAAACGCATCAAATCTTCCGCAAGCAACATAACATCCATCTAACGCGGCGGAGCCAAGCCTACGCACGCCTTGAGTCTTTTTTCCTAATCGTTCAAAATATTTGAAGTTATCTAATTCGGTATTCCATGTGTCATACGGAAAGCCTGTCACCAACAAACTTTTTCCTAATTCAGTTGTATTGGATACTTGAATCCGTTTTCCATTTAAGAATGCGCCTTTGTTTCTTTCAGCAGAAAACATTTCATCACGCAATGGGTCATACACAACCGCGTGAGACATTTTCCCGTTCAATGCAAATCCAATGGAGACACAAAATATAGGAATATGATGAGCATAATTCACTGTGCCATCTAATGGGTCAATGTACCAAAGGTCTTCGTTGCTACCAGCAATGCTTCCAGTTTCTTCCGTCAATATATGACCGCCTGAAAATTTAGAAGCAATTTCATTTAACAAAAATGCTTCAGAGGCATGGTCTGCCTCGGTCACCAAATCAATTATCCCCTTGTAATGAATCGTGTGGTCTTTGTTATATCCATCCCGTAAAATTTTTCCTGCTCCGCGTGCTAATGTTTCAATGTCAGATAATGTTGGTTTCATAAATTGCCCGCCCAAATACGGCTACCCAATGCAGATAATGCAAATTCGACAGCAAGTTTTGCGGTTTGATTTTGAATATCTAAAATCGGATTCACTTCCACAATATCCAAGCCAATTAATTTTCCAGTTTCAGCAATCATCTCACAAGCCAAGTGCGCTTCACGATGTGTAATGCCAGCAGGCACAGGCGTACCAACGCCCGGCGCAAATTGCGGGTCGAGTGCATCTAAGTCAAATGAAAAATAAATTCCATCCACATCACGGCTGACATGCTCAATCGCTTTTTCCATCATCGCCACCATACCAAAACGGTCAATTTGTTCCATGCTCAACACCATCGCGTTTGCATTTCGTAAATTATCTTTTTCGCCGGGGTCTAAATCTCGCGCGCCAACGATTGCAATTTTATTTGGGTCAATGACTGGAATCGTTTCATCCCACAATTGCACCAAACTTTTATCCCCATAACCCGTTAATGCCGCAAGGCTCATGCCATGAATATTTCCAGATGGAGTTGTTTTATCGGTATTGAAATCGGCATGAGCATCAAACCAGATGACTCCGATTTTTTTATTGCGAGCCGCGCCACGCACTGAACCAATTGATAAAGAATGGTCGCCTCCGATAACTAGGGGAAAGTTGCCTGCTTGAATGGAAGTGGATACTGCGCCTGAAACCCTTCTCGACATCGGGACGATACAATCTAAATACTTCAACTTGGGATTTTTAATCGTACACATTTCGGCAATTGGCACTTCGATATTGCCTTCATCTTTAACTGTGTACCCCAAGTCTTCTAACTTTTTTTGTAAACCTGCATACCGAATGGCACTGGGACCCATATCCACACCACGACGGTCAGCCCCTAAATCTATCGGCACACCGATAATATCAATTTGCATTTTTTATTTCTCCATATTCTTAACGTCCCGCAGGTTGAACTTAAAGATTTTCTCATTGATTAAACCTGCGGGGCGTTTAATGTATATACCGTCACATAATTTCGTCCATTCGCTTTGGAATGATACAAGGCTTGGTCTGCGCGGCTTAATAATAACTCGCTTTGTGAAGCATGAGATGGAAAAGAAGCCACACCTGCCGAAAAAGTACATTTTAATTTTTTATCATCATACTCAAATAGAGTTTTTTCAAATTGCTTTCTTAAAAGTTCAGCGCGTTCTTGCGCCGCATTTGTATCCGCATTTGGCATTAAGATTACAAATTCTTCTCCGCCAAAGCGGCAAATGATATCACCTTTACGAACATTGTCATTAAGAAATTTTGCTAGCGATTGCAAAACAAAGTCGCCACATTTATGCCCGTAGGTGTCGTTAAATTTTTTGAAATGGTCAACATCTAAAAGAATGACAGATAATGAAGAATTTTCACGCGCGGCTTTAGAAAATTCTTTTTCCAATGCTTCTGAAAAAAACCTGCGATTGAATAATCCTGTCAATGGGTCGCGGATGGCTTGTTCTTGTAATTGCGCACGAAGCGATTCTACTTCTTCAATCTTTCCCCATAAAATTTCGTTCATATCGGTTACATCATTTTCAATTTGCTTTCTTTCGGTAATATCATGCGCTACTACTACTCTGCCGTTTAACGTACCATCGTTTTTATTTTTTATCGGAATGACCATTAATTCAACAATGCGAGTTGGCTCACCTGATAAAGTCACTTCTTCGCGTGTTTCTTCTGTCACCAACATGCGATTCAAAAATTGGGGCCATTCTTTGAAAACTTGCAATGGGTCTTTGCCTATCATTTCTACTTTTGGAATCCCTGCCCAACTTTCTGCAACTTCATTGGCATCAATAATTAAATCATGGGCATCCATCACCACAACAAGTTGTGGAATATGGTCCATGACAATATCACGAGCAAGCGGAATTAAGTTTTCAGTTTGTTTTTTCATAATACATGATTAACCGCCCCGCAGGTTTGAACTTAAGTCAAAATTATTTTATAAACCTGCGGGACGTTTTATAAAAATTACGCAGTTCGATAATACCCTACATCTACCGAATAAATTTGCCCACGTTTGACAATTTGTTTTACTAAATTTGTCCCATAGCGATACCCTAATTGACGATAATCTGACACAGAAAGAATTAGCATATCGGCTTGTTTGCCAACTTCTAATGAGCCAACCACATCCGCTTTGCGAATGGCTTGAGCGGCATTAATCGTTGCACAAGCAATGGCTTGCGCGGGCGTTAATTTCATAGCACGGCAAGCGAGTGCAATCACAAACTGCATCGATTCATTCCATGTGGTGCCGGGGTTGCAGTCTGTGGCTAAGGCGAGAATTGCATCTGCTTCTATAAATTTTTTAGCAGGCGTGTAATGACTTTCTGCTAAACCAAATGGCGTACAAGGCAAGGAGACTGCCACTGTTTCTGATTTTGCTAATGCCTCAATATCCGCATCAGACGTGACTACTAAATGGTCTGCGCTAGCGGCATTTAATTCCGCCGCAAGTTTTGCGCCGCCGAGATTGTCAAATTCGTCAGCGTGAACCTTAAGCGGAAATCCCAGCACCTCAGCCGCACTCAAGATTTGACGCGATTGTTCGAGAGTAAAAGCCTTCGTCTCACAAAATACATCTACAAAAGGCAAAGGTTTGTTTGGGGCATGAGTCTCCCACCATTCTTTTAACATTGGCAAAGTTGTGTTTGTAATTTCATCCACATACCCTTGCGGATTTTCTTTGTATTCAGGCGGAATTGCATGTGCGCCTAAATAAGTATAAGAAAGTTCGATGGGTGTTTCATCACTTAATGCCAACAAAGTTTTTAGCAGACGTAATTCGGTGGCAGTGTTTAATCCGTAGCCTGTTTTTGCTTCGGCAGTGGTGGTGCCATTGCGAAACATGCGAATCAAACGCGGGCGAGTTTGCGCCATGAGCGTTTCTATGCTGGCGGTTCGTGTTGCTTTGACAGTGGATAAAATTCCGCCACCTTCTGCCAAAATATCTAAATATGATTTACCAGACATTTTGAGTTCAAACTCGTTGGCTCTATCTCCTGCCCAAACAATATGAGTATGTGGGTCTACAAAGCCTGGCATGACGACGCAATTGCCTGCATCGAAAGTCGGTTCATCGGGGTAAGCGTGTTTTAACTCATCAGTTTTGCCAATCGCAACGATTTTTTCATCTCGAAACAAAATTGCCCCGTTTTCGATGATGTTTAATGTGCCGAGCGTTTTCCCGCGTTGCGGTCCGCCAGATAATGTTAGAAGTTGAGAAGCAGAATGAATGAGCATACCTTCACCAGTTTTTCTTTTGAATAGGGTTATTTAACCACATAACTGAGGTTGGTGCAGAAAAACCTTGTACTAACCTAACAATATTGTAAAAACAAAAGATTGATTTAGATTTGTTTTTTTCGTACAATGGAACATATCATTCAAAGGAGTTATTTATGTTATTCTCGCCCCAAGAAAAAGGCCAAGGTCTTGTTGAATATGCTTTTATCCTCGTTTTGGTTGCCATTGTGGTCATTGTTTCTTTATTCTTTTTAGGACCCGCCATTGGCAATACTTTTAGTAAAATCAATTCCAGCCTTTCTAATGTATAGACTTTTCTAAACTTAATAAAGTACTCATGTGTTACTTGCGGTTTTCTGGACTCAGCGTACAATAGAGTCATCTCAGGCAGGTCTTCCTGAGAAATTTATGAGAAAGGAGAAAACCGCCATGTTATTTTCACCCAAAGAAAAAGGCCAGGGTCTTGTTGAATACGCTTTGATTCTTGTTTTAGTAGCCATTGTTGTTATTGCTGCCTTAATGGTCCTCGGACCTGTTATCGGCAATGTATTCAGCAAAATCAACTCCAGCCTTGGAACCGTGTAAGTTTTGTAATTCATCATTGAAAGCCCCGCCGTACGGCTGGGCTTTTCTTTCCTGTAAGGTAAGGCTAACATAACTGTTAGGGAATCGCCTACTTTAACACTTGCATTTTTCGCAGGGCGATGTAAAATGAGAATAGTTCAGAGAATTCGCTCTGAGAAACATTATTGAAGAAAGGAGAAATTCGTCATGTTGTTCTCACCAAAAGAAAAAGGCCAAGGTCTTGTTGAATATGCATTAATCCTCGTTTTAGTTGCCATTGTCGTTATTGCGGCTTTGATGGTTCTCGGACCAATCATCGGTAACGTCTTCAGCAAGATTAACTCCAGCCTCGGAACTGTATAGTTCCCGTCTGATATGTAATAAAAAGCCTCGTCGTGAGACGGGGCTTTTTACTTTTTATACACCCAAACCAAACTTTCTCTATCAAATACAACCGCTTGCCAATGGGGCAATTCAAAAGCAATCGTTACCACCCTACTGCCAGCCTTTAATTCATTTTGCAATTTTTTCTCCAACCGCTCTGCAAATTCAGATGTGAGATATGCAAAGACGACATCCGCCTGACTTAAATCTGATTTGAAAAAATCTCCCGCTTCAATTCTGACCTTCGACCTGATTCTGCTTCGAAGGCAGTTTACCCAACTGACAGCGCACTGCACGGGACCAACCTCAATCCCTACGGCATTCGCGCCAAATTCTTTTGCCGCAATGATTAAGACCTGCCCATGCCCGCAACCTAAATCGTAAAGCGTTTCATTTGGTTGAAGATTTGCTAACTTCAACGCCTTGCGGATTCTATCTGGATGAGTAGAAATCGGCGGCAAACCATACCAGGCTGGTACAAGTACATACAACAAGGCAATTATCAAAATTAAAACAGTAACGAAGATTAGGAAAATTTGCATTAATTTCCTTTTTGCATTCTCCACAACGCTAACAAACCTAAGATATTAAACCCAACTGCAATTAAAGTTACTAACAAAAACCCAAATTGCTGATAAATAAATGCCGCTAAAAATGCTCCAATTGCCCGCCCAATGGCATGACCTGTTACATTTAATGAAAGCATCGTAGCGCGGGCTGATGGAACAAGTTCCGTCATTAATGGAATGTGACTGACCATTACATATTCAAATGTAATGTAAAACAAAAATAATCCAACCAGTGCACCTGTTTGGGTTTGCCCAAGGATGGGAAGAAGAATCAAGGCAACCGCATTCGTCACCAAGCCTAAAGTAAGAGCGAGCGGTTTTCCTAATCTATCAGTTGTCAGGGCAACTAATCCTTCTCCACTTAATTCAGAAATCCCAATCACTGCTGATGCGCCTGCCAAAGCAATAATTTTTAATCCAAACGAATCTTCGAGCCATACACCAAAAATCACATTGACCAATTCATTGGCGGCACTAGCAAACAAAGCAATTGAAATTCCTATGATTGCGGTTTTAGATGAAAACACTGCTCGAAAACCCTCACGCGAATTCACCACAGGTTCGTGGTGAGCATCTTCTTTTGGGACAACTTTCCACACAATAAAAAATGCCAAAAGCCCCAGCAAAGTAAAAAGTGGAAATGGTGCCGACCAACCATAACGGTCTATTAAGAAGCCGACAAGTGGAATTCCAAAAATAAAAGCAAATGACCATGCAACTTCAGTGACTGCTAAAGCAGTGCCACGTTTGTGATATGGAATGCGGTCACCAAAGTATGCTTGCATCGAAGGGTCAAAAATAAATTTGCCTACCATCGCAAGCATGAGTGCGATGGCTAACGTCCAAAACGATGGGTAAATTGCAACAATGCCCATGCCAACTATAAAAATAGAAACCCCCATCAACATACCAAATTTCCTGCCACGTCTATCTGCAATCGGCGCAAAAAATGGACTCAATGCGCCAACCAATGAACGAGCAGTCATCAGCAATGAAAAAGTTTGTAACTCTACGCCCACACCACGCGCAAACACAGATAAAAATGGATACACCATTCTATGAGCTGAATTAAGAATAGTGCGTAAAAGCATGAAAATGATTAATTGAATTCGCATTGATTTTGATTCCGTTTTTCTAATTTTGAAAAGCGATGAATTGTAACTCACTCCTTTGCTTGACAATTAATCAAAGTCTGGAATACACTCCAATTTATGCCACATGAAATTAATAATCAACAAGAATGGCACGCATTAACTGGTGAGCAAGTTCTTCAACATTTGCAAGTGTATGATGAAGGGCTAACCACCGTAGAAGCCGAAAAAAGATTAAAGCATTATGGCTTGAATCAATTGCGCGAAGCACCTCGCCCCGGCTTTTGGGCGTTGATGTGGCGGCAGTTGAGCAGTTTTGTTGTTATTCTTTTAATTATTGCTTCTGTCATTTCAGCATTGCTAGGCGATTATGTGGAAGCCATAGCCATTATGTTGATTGTCGTTTTGAATGCGGCATTGGGCATTGTGCAAGAACAACGTGCTGAACAAGCCTTAGCCGCATTGAAAAAACTCGCCGCACCAGATGCGCAAGTGATTCGTGATGGCGTGCGAAAATCTGTGCCTTCCTATAATTTAGTGCCAGGCGATATTGTATTTTTAGAAGCGGGGAATTTTATTCCAGCCGATTTGCGTTTGTTAGAAGCAATCAACTTACAAGTAGAAGAAGCCTCATTAACAGGCGAATCATTGCCTGTGCAAAAAAATGCCGCCACTGTTTTAGATAAACAAGTTCCGCTTGGCGATAGAAAAAATACAGCATTCATGGGAACAGTCGTTACCTATGGTCGTGGACGTGGTGTAGTTACCGATACAGGCATGTTGACTCAACTTGGTCTCATTGCCACTATGCTTCAAAATGTTGAAACCGAAGAAACGCCATTACAAAAAAGATTGAATCAACTTGGCAAATCATTAAGTATTCTCGCTTTAATTTTAGTAGCAGTTGTGTTTGTGGCGGCTTTAATCAACAACACAAATATTGATGAACTATTTGTTAATCCGCTTCAATATGTTCAAACCTTTGCCGAAGAAATTACAGAAGTTTTCATTATTGCAATAAGTTTAGCAATTGCCGCCGTGCCAGAAGGTCTGCCAGCCGTTGTGACGATTTCACTCGCGCTTGGTATGCGTGAAATGATTCAACGCCACGCGTTGATTCGCAAACTTGCTTCGGTGGAAACACTTGGCTCTGCAACTGTTATTTGCTCTGATAAAACTGGCACATTGACTCAAAACGAGATGACCGTCACACGCCTCTGGGCTGACGGGCAATTTGTTCATGTGACTGGAATAGGGTACGCCCCTTTTGGCGAGTTTCAAATTGACGATAAAAAAATCAATGTTGAAGATTATCCAACTATTCTTTCTACGTTATGGCTTGGATTATTAAATAATGATTCGCTCATTGAAACAACAGGTGAACATGAATCATCAAAAACATATCGCATTGTGGGCGACCCAACAGAAGGTTCATTATTAGTTGCGGCGGCAAAAGCGGGAGCAGTTCATTTAGACATTAAAGAAGCCTATCCGCGTGAAAATGAAATCCCATTTGATTCAGAACGCAAACGCATGGTCACGATTCATCACGTCAGTGAAGTAAATGCCAATGAACTATCTCCATTTCATGCGCATGGTGAGCAACACCAGGGTTTTGATTTAGTGGCTGTCAAAGGCGCGCCAGACGTTGTGCTGAATCTTTGCACAAGATATCTGAATCAGAATGGCGAACCTGTCCAATTAAGTCAAGAAGCGAAAAATAAAATCTTGCAAGCGAATGATGATATGGCGCATCAAGCCTTGCGCGTGCTAGGGTTTGCTTATCAAGTAGTAGAAGATGTGCCTGATAATCCCGCAGACATCAAAACCGAAGACGTGGAAAAAGATTTAATTTTTGTCGGCTTGGTCGGCATGATAGACCCGCCCCGTGAAGAAGTAAAACCTGCTTTAGAAAAAGCGCGTCAAGCGGGTATTCGCACTGTGATGATAACGGGAGATTATCCCAACACTGCCAAAGCAATTGCCGAAGCGATTGGTTTGTTGCAACCAAATAGAAAAGTGATGACGGGCGCGCAATTAGATGATGCAAAAGATGAAGAACTTGTTAGTGCGATTAAAGATACCGATGTGTTTGCGCGTGTTTCGCCAGAACATAAAATGCGAATTGTAAATGCTTTGCAAGCCAACAATGAAGTTGTAGCAATGACGGGTGATGGCGTGAATGATGCGCCTGCCATCAAACGCGCTGATATTGGGATAGCAATGGGAATCACTGGTACTGACGTTGCCAAACAAACCGCTGATATGGTTTTAACGGATGATAACTATGTGAGCATTGTTGCCGCAGTGGAGCAAGGCAGAATTATTTATAGCAACATTCGTAAATTTGTTTTCTTTTTGCTTTCATCCAACATTGCTGAAATTATGATTATCTTTTTAGCAATTGTGGCTGGTTTGCCCGCGCCATTAACTGCCATTCAAATTTTATGGCTCAACCTCGTCACTGATGGCGCGCCTGCGCTTGCACTTGCAATGGAAAAAGGTGACCCCGATATTATGAGTCGCAAACCACGCGCAAAAAATGAACCGATTGTTAATCGTTCGATGGGCATTGGCATGATTGTGCAAACGATTGCTCAAACGGGCGCAACATTAACTGCATTTATTATCGGCTTGAGTTGGCATCTCGAAGCAGGAGCAAGCATCCCCGCAGGTACGAGCGTTTTATCCTACGTTTTGAATCATGATTGGCGTGGTGTAGATGTTCAAACTGCCGAGACAATGGCATTTGCAACATTATCTCTCGCGGAATTATTCCGCGCTTATACCGTTCGTTCAGAACGCGCCTCTCTCTTGCGGATTGGTGTTTTCTCCAACCGAACCATGCAATATGCTTTTGGCTTTTCGCTGACTTTGTTAGTGCTAGTTTGTTCCGTTCCATTTTTACAACCGATATTCAACACACATTTTCTGTCTCTAATAGAATGGGGCTTGGTGATTGGTTTGGCATTAATCCCCGCCATTGCCGAAGAAGTTACAAAATTCTTTTTGCGTAAAACTGATATGTAACAAAATCGTCATTGCGAGCCTGTTGGTCGAGTAGCCTGAGGCGTTTTTTGCTGAAGGTGTATCGAGACCATAATCTTCCTCACCATTTATAAGATTGCTTCGCTTCGCTCGCAATGACGAAAACTGAGTTTTATTTTTTATCCAAAAACGAGTGCATATTTTTTAGAATCTTTTTCCATTCACTTTCAGCATTGATTTTTCTTTTAATGTCATGCGCCCGATGTTTCATGGCTTCTATCACCCGTTCATCTTCGCCAGCATCTAGCCAAAAGCCATGATTATGTTCTGTGCAAGCATCTAATTTCAAATCATACAACCGATATTGAAATTCATCTAACGGCTTTCCACAATGTGGGCAAGGAAAAGTCGTTTTGGTTTGATAATGAATTAAAGAACCTTTACGTTCATCTATATTGAAAACCACATCTTCCAACTTATCCAATTCATGTAAATCTAACCACATGCCCTGACACTGCGGACACACTTCTACATCAAACATCCCTTTATATGATTTTTGAACTAATTCCGCATTACATTTTGGGCAATTCATTTTCCATTACCTGATTAACCATTTCTTCAACTAAAACATCATTTGGTTTCAAATCCATCCAAAGTAAAAATTCTACATTGCCTTTTGGACCCAACAAAGAAGATTTTACTAAGCCTTTCATGCCAAAACCTTCGCTCTGCGCAAAAGATAACACATCTTTCAAAACTTGTTTATGGATTTCTGGATTGCGAATCACGCCATCACCTTTAGAAACGTCTCTTCTCCCTGCCTCAAATTGGGGTTTGATTAAAGCAACAATGTTCCCCTCTCCCGTTTTTTGGAGAGGGGTTAGGGGTGAGGGAATAAACCACTTCTTAATAACAGGCAACAAAACCTTCAATGAAATAAACGAAGCATCCACTGTGACAAAATCAATCGGCTCAGGTAACGATTCTACAAAGCGGGCATTGGTTTCTTCCATCACAACGACACGTGAATTATTCCTCAGTTTCCAATGCAAAATGCCTTTGCCTACATCAATGGCATAGACTTTTTTAGCACCATGTTGAAGCAGACAATCTGTAAATCCGCCAGTAGATGAACCCACATCAACGCAAATAAAATCTTTTACATCAATTGCAAAAGAAGTTAACGCGCCTTCTAATTTTTCACCACCACGCGAAACATAACGCGGACCCATATCAACTGTCAGCAAAGAATCAGGTTGAATAGCAGTAGCAGGCTTGAGCACGACCTGATGCGCGACTCGCACTTGTCCAGCCATAATCAAGGCTTGGGCTTTTGCGCGCGAGTCGGCTAATCCTTTTTCTACTAGCAAAACATCCAAACGAACTTTGGGCATAAAAATATTGTATCAGGTAAAATATTCCCATGCTTTCCGCTTTAATCAAAACCATGCGTCCACGCCAATGGACGAAAAATATCTTTATTTTCGCCGCACTTGTCTTTGACAAACAACTGTTTGTCATCGAATCATTTTCAAGAACGTTGGCGGGCTTTGCTTTATTTTGTTTAATTTCTTCTTGCGTTTATATTTTGAATGACATTGTAGATGTTGAAGCCGACCGCAAACACCCTGAAAAGAAAAAGCGACCGATTCCTTCTGGCAAATTGCCGATTAATTTTGCATGGATTTTTTTAATCGCACTCGTTATTGGCGTTAGCATTGCTTCTTATTTTCTTGACCTTGAATTTATGGCAGTAGTGCTTGGCTATTTTATTTTGAATGTGGCATATTCTCTTTGGCTAAAACACATTCCTATTCTTGATGTATTGATTATTGCCGCAGGTTTTGTCTTGCGTGTTCACGCAGGCGTAACATTGATTCAAGTAGAAAGATTTTCGCCGTGGTTATATGTGTTAATGACTTTGCTTTCATTATTTCTTGGTTTTGGTAAACGCCGCGCCGAACTTGCGTTGCTGGCACATGGCGCAGGCTCGCATAGAAAAGTGTTAGATGGTTACACACTTCCATTGCTTGACCAATACATTATGATTGTTTCAGGCACAACCATTGTTGCGTATTCACTTTATACATTTTCCGCACCAAACCTTCCAGAAAATCATAGCATGATGTTAACCATTCCATTTGTGGTGTATTCCATTTTTCGTTATCTTTATCTCATTCAAGTTGAACATGCAGGCGGCACACCTGAAGAAGTTTTGTTATCAGACCGTCCATTTCAAGCCTCGATGATTCTTTGGGGCATAGCAGTTCTTGCTGTTTTTTATCTATCGTGAAATCATCCGCGCCTGGCAAAATAATTTTATTTGGTGAACACGCCGTTGTTTACAACAGACCTGCGCTTGCAGTTCCCGTTAATCAAGTGCAAGTGGATGTTGAAATTTTAGATTCAGATTCTGCTGGCATCTGGATTCACGCCCCCATCATTGATTTGCACGCTGAACTTAATTCGCTTCAATCTGACCATGCAATTGGTTCTGTTATTCTGAAAGTTTTATCTTTGCTTGATGAATCCCCTTCTTCACCAAACATACAAATTAATATTTCATCTACTATTCCAGTTGCATCGGGGCTTGGCTCCGGTGCCGCAGTATCCGTTGCATTGATTTGCGCTCTTTCTTCTTTCTTCTCTCTTTCATTAACAGATAATCAAATCAACGAAATGGTTTTTGAAAGCGAAAAACTTCATCACGGCACACCTTCTGGCATTGACAATACAGTCATTACCTTTAATAAACCTGTTTACTTTATTAAAGGTCAACCCATAGAAACATTTACAGTGGGTAAACCTTTTACAATCGTGATTGCGGATACAGGCATTCCCGCACCGACAAAAGAATCAGTGGGAGATGTTCGCAAATTGTGGGAAAAAGATAAAAATAAATATGAATCTATCTTCGACGAAATTGGTCAGATTTCTTTAATTGCCCGCCGCTCGATTGAAAGCGGACAACCTGAAATGCTCGGTGACTTAATGGATCACAATCACAGCTTGTTACAACAATTGACTGTCTCTTCACCAGAATTAGATAAATTAGTTTTATCTGCACGAGATGCTGGTGCACTCGGAGCAAAACTCAGTGGTGGAGGCAGAGGCGGAAACATGATTGCGTTGGTAAATCAAGCCGAGGCGAATCAAGTAGCGGAGTCTTTAATCAAAGCAGGCGCAAAGAATACAATCATTACAGAGATTAAATAATACACATCGTCCCGCAGGTTTTAGTGTAGTCATTAATTCATTTAATCCAACCTGCGGGACGTTTGCTTAAATCTTTTCTAATCTATTCGTAGGAAAATCGTTAATCAGGCGTGGGCTAAATTTAATTTTGGTGTTGTAGTATGCGGGTAAAGGAGATTGGCATGAAACATAAAAATTTCGTCATACAAATTTCTGTTCTTCTGCTTTTAATTGTTGCGAGTATTGGTGGATATTCGCTCGGAAAATCTGCGCCGCAAGTTGATAATTCTTCTCAGAATTATCTTCCGCCATTAATTGAACTTGACTTGCCGCCTCAAACTGTGAACGGAATCACAGCAGATCTTGAATCGTATTATGCCGATGGTTTGCGTTTGCTGTTTGCAGTGCGAATTATAGGTAGTGCAGAGTCGTACTTTCCAGATAGCATCACAATAAAAGATAATTCAAATCAATTCATCAATGCAGGCTATGGATTTCAGGCTGATGCAAAAGACCTCTCTTTATATTTGGTTGATGTTTATTTAGAGAACCCTTTAGAAACACAACGTTTTGAAGGTGTTTTAGAAATAAGCGTTTACCCGTTTTCAACAGAGGTACAAAATTTATTACCTGAAACAGTTATGTTTAAGTTTGAAGCAAGCCTTCCACTTAAACCTGTTTTGACACTTAATCCGAATCAAACAATCAGTGTAAACAAAATTGATATGTTTCTTGAAAAGATAGTTATCTCGCCTGCATTTACACAAATGTATTTATGTTACAACAAGCCCAGCAATGCCGATTGGATGATAGGTGGTTCAGAATTTATTGTTGATTCACAAACAGCCCCACTTGGAACATATACTTTGCTATTTGATTCTGAATACGGGGATACAGGTAAAAGCATTGAACCCAACTGGTCACCCCCTATTGAAAAAGGGAGGTGCGTAAAACTTGGCTCCCCGATTGGAAGTGAAAATCCAAAATCTATTGAGTTGAATATTCTAAATCTTGAACAATCCATGCCCGAAGCAATCCCAGAAGATGAACTTGCAGTTGCACGCGAAAAACTTTTACAACAAGGTATTGACATGGACTGGCAAGTATTTGATTACGGCAATGGCGGAGGCGGTTCAGGTCCAGTTTATAACAAACTTCCCGCTGGTGTGACCGAAGAAGAAGCCTATAAAAAATTTATTGAAGTCTTAGGTTATGCTTATCAAGGTCCATGGGAATTTACAATTAATCCATAAAAAAACAGCGTTACTCTGCGTTTATCAGCGTCCAGCTATTAATAACAAAAACTCTCCCAGAAAATAATCTCTAGGAGAGTTTTTACTAATTCTCTAATCTCTAATTCTCTATTCTCTACAACTCTTTCGCTCTTCTATCAATCCTATCTTTCGCTCTAGCAATAAACTCGCTGAGCGAAATATTATTTTCTTGACGTCCATCTCGCACACGCAGAGAAACTTGCTCTGCTTGCATTTCATTATCGCCAACCACAATCATGTATGGCACTTTCATCAATTGTGCCTGACGAATTTTTGCGTTCATCCGTTGAGAAGATAAATCAGCATGAGCGCGGATACCATGCTCACGAAGTTGCTTTGAAATTTTTTCAGCATATTCATTTTGTGAATCCGTAATCGAAATCACGCGCACTTGTTCGGGTGAAAGCCACACAGGCAAGTTGCCAGCATAATGCTCAAGTAAAAATCCAACGAATCGTTCGTGCGTAGAAAGCGGCGCGCGATGAATACAAATCGGAACTTCATCCTGACCATCTTTGTTCGTAAATTTCAAATCAAAACGTTCAGGCACAGCAAAGTCCACTTGATTCGTAGCCAGAGAAAACTCACGCCCAATCACACTCCAAATTTGCACATCAATTTTCGGACCATAAAACGCGGCTTCATCTTCTACTTCCACAAATGGAACATTTCCATTTGTCATGGCGCGACGAACCATATCTTCCGTCTTTTCCCAAAGGCGAACATTATCTACATATTTTTTTCCTAAACCTGCTTTGCTATGTAAACTTAATCGCATCACATATTTTTCAATATCAAACAATTTGAAATATTTGTAATACAAATCAATCACGCCCATAAACTCTTGTTCAAATTGTTCTTCTGTAACATACAAGTGGGCATCATTCATCTGCAACGAGCGTACGCGCATCAAGCCGAAGAGTTCACCAGATTTTTCGTAACGGTAACATGTTCCGTACTCAGCGAGGCGGATTGGTAAATCTCGATACGAACGACCTTTCGCACCAAAAATCTTATGATGCATCGGACAGTTCATCGGCTTGACGTAATACTTCACGCCTTCCAATTCCATTGGCGGATACATACTCTCGGCATAATATGGCAAGTGACCAGAACGAATGAATAAATCTTCTTTCGTTAAGTTTGGTGTGCGCACACGAAGATAACCTGCTTCTTCTTCCATTTCTTTGGCAAGTTTTTCCAACTCTTCAATCATGATGCCGCCATTCGGCAACCATAATGGCAAGCCAGGTCCCACTTCATCATCAAAGATAAAGATTTCTAAATCTTTACCAATCTTGCGATGGTCGCGTTTCTTGGCTTCTTCCAGTTGATGTAAATATTCTTCCAACTGTTTTTTATTTTCCCAAGCCGTGCCATAAATGCGTTGCAACATTTTATTGTTTTCATCGCCACGCCAATAAGCACCCGCAATAGACATTAACTTGAAAGCATCTTGTTTAATTTCTTTTGTGCTTTCCACATGCGGACCACGACACAAATCTACAAACGTGTCTTGCTGATAAATTGAAATCTCAGGTTTTTCTTTGAGCGGATTCCCATACTCATCCGTTCCGCCTTTTTCAAGCCCTTCGATTAATTCCAACTTATAAGGCTGACTCGCGAAAATCTTTTTTGCTTCATCCGCGGATACAACTTGTTTTTTGAATTCATGTTTGCCTTGTACTATCTGACGCATTCTTTTTTCAATCGCTTGCAAATCTTCGGGCGTTAAGTTGCGCGGCAAATCGAAATCATAATAAAACCCATTTTCGACAGGTGGACCAATTGTCACTTTGCCATCAGGGAACATCTCCATCACGGCTTGTGCCATCACATGCGCTGCCGAATGACGAATTTTATACAAATACGAATCCTCATATTTTTCTTGTTGATTTAACATTTTTATATCCTTTCTTTAACTCCCCTCTCCCTATTAGGGAGAGGGGTTGGGGGTGAGGGTAAGAGGTCAAATAAAAAAACTCTCATCCACAACGGGACGAGAGTTTATACTCACGCGGTTCCACCCGATTTACTCATGCTTCTGGTGGTCGAGTAGTCGCGCACTTGTTTTTGCGACGTATCGAGACCACAATTTGCAAAGTATCTCTTCGACCGATAACGAAGTCATCCGTTCATCTTAATTGCTATCGCTTTCAGATTCATGCTCGCAAGTGGTTTTCTGTAAAACTTTCTGGAAGAAACTCTCAACAAATATTTCTTCTCTCTGTCAGAATACTTTTTACATACTCGTCTTGGTCAACGCATTCATTATTTTGCTAATAGCCAATTGCTAAACGCTAATGGCTACTTGTGGACGAGATAGGGCTCGAACCTACGACCTTCGCGATGTCAACGCGATGCTCTAACCAACTGAGCTACCCGTCCAAAGAGTGGACATTATAACCACTGCCCCAAAAAATGACAATGCCTTACTTAGTTTCTAACGCTCACCTCACCTGTTCCCCTAACTACCTGTATACTTAACCCATGCACTCCACCCTCCCCATCCTGCGCGCCAGACGTGAACGCAGATTAAATCAACAAAATAAAAACTCAAATCGCGGACGCGGATTTGTCCTCGGCATTGGAATTATCCTTTCGTTAATTCTTGGCGCAGTGATAATTCTCGGTGCATTTGCCTATGCCGATATTACGCAAGATTTACCATCTACAGAAATTCTGCCGCGTTTGTTTAATCCGCCAGACGGATTGATGCTCCAACCCACAAGAATTTATGACAGAACTGGTTTGCAATTGCTGGCAACTTTTTCACCAAACAATTCTCCGCGTCGTTACATTCCAGTCAATGAACAAAATCCGCAACACATTCCACAAACTTTAATCAATGCTGTAATTGCTGTATCAGACCCGCAATTTAATCGTCATTCAGGTTATTCCATTGAAGGTTTTGATAATCCAGATTCGCATCCAACCATTGCACAAAAACTTGTTTACGATTTTTTGTTATACAATGAATCACCAACAACCAAACGTGCTATTCGTGAAAGAATTCTCGCGGCACAAATCACGGCGCAATTTGGACGCACGCAAATCATCGAGTGGTATCTCAACTTCGCAAACTTCGGCAATCATATTTACGGAGTCGAAGCCGCTTCACAAATTTATTTTGGCAAACCTGTCGAGCAACTCACATTGGCTGAGTCTGCAATTTTGGCGGCGGTGATTGAAACGCCTGCATTGAATCCGTTGGATGCTCAAAGTGTGGCATTGCAACGTGGTCGTGAAGTTTTATATGTGATGAATGAATTAAGACTCGCAAGCAATGAAGCAACTGCCATAGCATTAGCAGAGATTCCAGTGATTCAATCCGCGCCTCTTGACTTACCCATAGTTGCTCCTGCTTTTGTGAATTTAGTCTTAACCCAATTAGAGTCACAGATTCCGCGTGAGAGGCTTGAACGCGGTGGCATAACAATCATCACAACTTTAGATTATGAATTACAAAAACAAGCCACATGCACGACAGAAATTTATGCAATTCGTTTAGCAGGTTTAGAAGAATTAAATGTCAATTGTGATTCAGCAAGATTATTACCATCACTTCCACCTGCTACAACTTTTGTAGATTCATCTGCAAGTGCAATCATTATTGACCCAACGACTGGTCAGGTGTTGGCATTGGTTGGGGAAACAAATCAGGGGATAGAAACTCCGCTGACGAGCAGTCATCAGGCTGGGTCGAGTCTGGATGCGTTTGTTTATTTAACAGGATTCACTCGCGGGTTAAGTCCAGCCTCGTTAACATGGGATATTCCACATCAAGAAATAAACGTCCAAAATTTTGATAATGAATTTCATGGACCTATGCGATTGCGAACGGCTTTATTAAATGATTATCAAGTGCCAGTTGAAATTTTGAAAAATCAAATGGGGATTGAAAATGTAATTGATATTGCAAACTCTTTTGGTATTGATTTGAATGAAGATGTTTCATTATTAAAACTTGCTGGCGCGTATGGTGTGTTTGGTACACAAGGCGTTTATTTTGGACAAAATGTAAATGATGAATTTATGCCTGTGAGCGTGTTGCGTGTGGAAGGCGTGGATAAAACTCTGATGTTAGATTGGACGATTTCAAAATCACAAACTGTGATTACGCCCGCGATGTCTTATGTGATGACGCATGTATTGAGTGATGATGTGGAACGTGCGAATGCGTTTGATGTGAATAGACCTGCAGGTATAAAAGTTGGCGAGACGTTTGATGGCAAAGATGCTTGGGTAGTTGGTTACACACCTTATTATGTTGTGGCAACATGGACGGGCGTTCGTGCCCCCCTTACATCCCCCCAAATCGAAGATTTTGGGGGAGAGAGGGGGGTAACGCCGCGATTCCCTGCTGTGTTGTGGAATGCGCTGATGCAAACTGCTTCGCAAAATAAACCCGCTGATGGTTGGTCTGCGCCATTAGGTGTTTCAACAATTACAGTGTGTGACCCTTCAGGTTTGTTGCCAACGCGTGAATGTCCGAATTTGGTCAGTGAAATATTTTTGAATGGCAGTGAACCAACGCAAGCAGATAACTTGTATCGTGAGTTTGCTATTAATCGTGAAACGGGTTTGTTAGCCACTGTGTTTACGCCGCCAGAATTAATTGATAACAGAATTTATTTGGTTTATCCTGATAATGCCCGCGAGTGGGCGCAAAGTGTAGGCATTGATATTCCACCAACTTCGTATGATGCGATTCAAGCGCCGCCTGTGAATCCGAATGTCAACATCACATTCCCGGCTTTATTTGCAGATGTAAGTGGCGTTGTGCAAATCATCGGCACGGCTTCTGGAGAAAATTTTGTTTCATATCGTGTGCAAGTAGGCAAGGGATTAAATCCGCAAGCGTGGATTCAACTCGGTGGCAATAACTTGACTCCAGTAGAAGGAAATATTTTGGCAGAATGGGATACAAGTGGATTAAGTGGTTTGTATGCTGTTCAGTTGATTGTGGTGCGTGCTGACCAAATTGTAGAAAGCGCTGTGATTCAAGTGACGATTGGTGAGTAAATTTTTTTCTGAGGTAGATTATGAATATTACATATCAACTGCAAGGTATGGTTTTTGAATGGGATGAAAATAAAGCCCAAAGCAATCTTCAAAAACATAGTGTAACTTTTGAAGAAGCTGCTGAAGTTTTCTTTGACCCGTTTTATCAGACAGGTGATGCTTCTGTAGATGAGGGAGAAGAGCGTGATTTTATTATAGGGTATACTTTCTCTCAACGTCTTTTATTAGCTGTCTATACAGAACGCAATGACCGAACCCGAATAATTTCTGCTCGCCTTGCTACCCGAGCTGAAAGGAAAGTTTATGAAGAAGCAGACTGAACAAACACTTAAAACAGAAGAAGGCTTTGAACTGAAATTCCGCTCACGCGATAGTAGCCCTGTTACGATTCATATTCCTGCTGATACTTTAACATCACTTGAAAAAATTGCTGCTGGAAGAGATATGTCTGTGGAAGCGTTATTAAAGTTATATATTGGGCAATCCATGCGCCACGACTTGGCAAAACTTTCTGCCGACCGTGTGTTAGAGAAGACTGCTCAGGTTCTGAAGCAACACATTCAATCGGAAGAAGAAATTTCGGCAATCCTTAAAGAAATACGAGTCGAGACGATTTCATAAGTCCATCGCACAAACCTCTGTGAAAACCAGAGGTTTTATTTTGTAAAGATGAATAATGTATAATCTCATTATTCAAGGAGATTGAAAATGGCAGATAAATTAAAAATCACAAAAACTGACGGGGAAGTTCCCGTTTTGCATGTTGCAGGTCATTTAGATGGTGAAACTGAAAATCTACTTGTGTCAGAAGCAACTTCATTATTTAACGAGGGCAAAAAGAATCTCATCCTTGAATTAAGCAAGGTGGATATGATTAGCAGTGCTGGTTTACGTGCTATCCATGTGATTTATAAAATGTTCACGCAACATCCCGATATGGAAAAATGGCAAAGTGAACATGCAGGCGAAACTTTCAAATCCCCATTTTTGAAACTTGCTCAACCTTCATCACAAGTGCATTATGTATTAAGTATGGCGGGCTTTTTGCAGAATATTTATATTTATCCCACATTGCAAGAGGCGCTGGAATCTTTTTAAGAGTTTTAATTTTTACGGCATAAAATTTTGCATAGGCGTAACAAAGGGTGTCGGTGAGAATATTTCTAATCTTGTTCCGCCTAAGTTTTCTAAATCTGTTTGTATCATTTTAAGCATTGGGTCTTGTATATGATAAGTTGCTTCTGCTTTTTGCAACAAAGATATAGCAGTTTCTGTGTCTCCATTATGAAGAGCAATTTTTGCTTGTGCATAAGGCAAAAGCCCACCTCTTGACCAAGTTTGCGTCATACCGAAGGTTAAATCTTTTTCGGCATTTTGAATATCTCCATTCGTTGCATGTATTAATCCTTGAAGATAATATCGATAACCACAAAAATTAGGGCTTAATATAAAAGATTCTTGTAATATATTAAGAGCCTCATCATACTTTTCTAGAGAATATAGGACTTTAGCATGGTCAAAACTTCTCTGACAAAAACCATCTGCTAATTTTTTTTCTATGCCAATTCTTACAGCCTCGGCAGTAAAGTCAACAGCAGTTTCAAAATCTTCAATACAATAATAATATAACCCGATTGCTAAATTTAGCGTGGCACTTGGTTCTGTTTGAACCTCAATTTGTTTTTGTGTTTCTACTAGCATATCATCACACCGCCCTAGTACATATAGAACAAAAAGAATATTACGATTTGCTAAAGGCTCAGTTGTTCCATATTTATACGATAATAACAAATTTTCTAAAGCAATTTCTTCAAGCGGGATAAACTCTGCTCTTGTTTCTTGTATAGAAGCAAGATAATCATAAATACTATATCTTGCAAAATAATAATTTCCAATAGGGGAAGGTGAAAGTGCAATAGCAGAATCAATATCTGTTTTTGCATAATTAAGCAGTATTTTGTATTCTTCTAAATTATATTCATGTTCCATCAAGCTTAGGTATGAATTACCTCGTTGATAATAACCCTCAGCGTATTCTGGTACAAGATTTATGACTTCATCCCATTGTTGTACTGCCTCAATATAATTTTCTCGAGCCATGCTTTCTAGTGCGCCATTAATAAGCGGTTTGGCTTTTTCTAATCTTTCTTCATACGAAAGAGAATTATTGGTTGAAAAAATATTACATCCCGATAAAAGGATAATAAATAAAAACCCTTTAATCAGTAATTGGAAATTCTTCTTATTCATAAAACGCCCTTCAATCCTCTAATTCTCTTCTTCTACTAATCGTTAAAAGCTAACCGCTATCTCGCCAACACCTTCGCCATGTGATAATACTCCAAATTGATTCTATGCTTATTCGTAATCACATCTTCAAGCGAGGTAAAATCTACGCCTTTGCCTCGCAAACCAGTCATCACGCCATGCGTGCCTTCAACGAGTGCTTCCACTGCTTTGACGCCGAATCTTGAAGCGAGTAAACGGTCATACGCAGTCGGCGAACCACCACGTTGAATATGACCAAGAATCGTCATGCGCGTTGTAAAGCCCACATCCATTTCATCAATTTTTACTGCTAAATCAGTAGTGCGGATCCCCGACCCTTCGGCATTGACAATAATCGCGTGAGTCTTGCCGCGTTTGTAAGCATCTTCCACTGCCGCCGCAATTTCATCTATCGTAATCGGGGCTTCAGGAATCAAAACCACTTCTGCACCACAAGCAATGCCAGTCATTACTGCAAGATAACCACTGTTACGTCCCATCGTTTCAATTAAGAATGCACGTGAATGTGATGAAGCAGTATCACGCAACTTATCAACCGCATCCATAATCGTATTCATAGCAGTATCCGCGCCAATGGCAATGTGTGTGCCATAAATATCATTGTCAATGCTAGCAGGGATTCCGATAACCTTCACGCCTTTTTTTGATAAAGCATGTGCGCCATTCATTGACCCTTCACCGCCGATGACGATTAACGCATCCATGCCCGCTTCATTCATCTTGCGGATAGCGTCTCGCTGACCCGCTGACTCCATAAAGCGTTTGCTTCGGCTAGTTAACAAAATTGTGCCACCGCGTTGCAAAATACCGCCTACATCACGCGCGCCCATTTCATGAAACTCACCATTGATTAAACCTTCATACCCATGTGTGACTCCAATTACATTCATGTTATTGGCTAAGGCTGTTCTTACCACTGCCCGAATCGCGGCATTCATGCCCGGTGCATCACCACCTGATGTTAAAACTCCAACTGTAAATTTTTCTGCCATTTTATTTCACCTAAATAATTGCTTATGAGTGCGTCGCACCTTGCTTTAATAAGGCTCATTTTCAGATTAGATGAATCTCATTAAGAAGATTTAATTTTGCCTAGTAGTGCGACGCACCCTTTACTTTTTAATCACAAACGTATCAAAATCTCTTGCAACCACTGTATTTTCAAAAACAGATTGCGCTTCTGCCAACACATCTTTACCACGATAGCGGCGTGAGATGTGGGTCAAAATTAACTTCTTAACCCCTGCTTTTCGTGCAAGTTCCGCCGCCATTTTAGCAGTGAGATGTGAAAACTGTTTTGCCATATCGGCTTCTTCATCTAAATATGTTGATTCAATAACAACAGCATCAGCATCTTTACATATATCTATTAAGTTATCAATCTTACCCGTATCACCCACAAGGACAAGTTTACTGCCGGGTTCCAAGTCACCAAGTACCAAGTCAGGGGTGATGCGTTTGCCATCAGGTAAAGTAATCGCTTTTCCATCCACTAAATCACGGCGTTCAGGTCCAAACGGCACGCCAAGTGCATCTGCTTTTTCTGCCAAAAATGGACGACGCGCTTTTTCTTCAAACACATAACCTAAACTATCAATTCCGCGATGAAAAACTGGAAAGGCTGTGACTGTAAAATCTTCCGCTTCGAATATGACGCCAGGCTGAATCTCAATCAGACGCAGAGGCATTGGCGGATTCTTTCCTCTTAATACAACATCATATAAAAGTGTTTTGACTCTTTCAAGCGTACCTTTGGTGCCATAGATTTCAAATTCATCAATCGCTTCCCAACGTAAAAAAGTGGAAAGCAAACCACCTAAACCAAGAATGTGGTCGAGATGGCCATGCGTGAGCAACACGCGGGTTAATCTTTTAAAGCCTTTGCCCGATTGTAAAATTTGACGTTGCGTGCCTTCGCCACAATCTACTAAAAATCGAAATTCATTATGTGAAACGATGTGACCAGACAGCCCGCGATGTGCCGAAGGCGCTGATGCTGATGTGCCAAGAAAAAGAATTTCAAACAAATTAAGTCCTTACAAGTTTTGCCACAGAGACCACAGAGAACACCGAGAAAACCTCTTAAAAATCTCTGTGGACTCTGTGCGCTCTGTGGCTTTATTTATCGCAACGCAATTGTACCTTAAGAAAAACAGACCATTTGTGCTATAATCTTTTTAATCAATTACCAATTACGTTTTACGCATTACGAATCAAGTTAAATGAATTTCTTTTTCAAAAAAAAACCTTCCCCAAAGAATAAAAAAAATACTGGCAAACCTAATCAGCAAAAAAAAGGTGGTTTGCCTAGTAATAAATCTATTCCTGTTTCACAATCGCATCCGCAACACGAACCAACATGGTGGGAACAACTTTCACCCGAAAGAAAGTTAGATGTTGTCGGTTACATTCTCATTGCGATTGGCGCAATTATTTTATTAGGTTTAATTTCAGCAAACAGTTCTGCCATTGTGGGTGGCATTATATTTTTTGTAGCACAACTTTTTGGCTGGGGCGTTTATCTTTTGCCATTTGGTCTCATCGGTTTTGGCTTATGGCTTGTGATTCGTAAAATCGAACGCATTCCGCCATTAACAATTGAACGCGCTATCGGCAGTGTGATTCTTTTTCTTTGGTTATTAACTTTATTACATGCCTTCGTCGCCACTGCTGAAACAGCAGAAGCCATTGCATTAACTGGTGCAGGTGGCGGTTACATCGGCGGTTTATTTCAACGCATTCTTTGGGCAGGGCTTGGCGCAGGTGGCGCATTCATCGCATTACTCGCTTGGCTTATTATCGGCATTGCCGTCACATTAGATAAACCCGTCACCGAACTTTTCTTTTGGTTAACTCCATTATGGATAAAGATTCGTCAACTGATGAACAAACCCATCGCGCCTCAAACTACGGGGACACCTGATTCTGTTTCAACAAACGGATACACGCCCATAGACCCCTCTGCTTTGCCAAACACACAAACAACAAATGTTGTGCCTGTTCAGCCAGTTCAAACAAGAAGTGGAGCAACTGTCATTGAATGGAAATTACCAGACGTAGCAGACATTTTAGACGCTGGTAATGCGCCAACCATGAATGATGAGTTCATTCAACAACGTGCTAGATTAATTGAAGAAACACTTGCATCCTTTGGTGCGCCAGCACAAGTAGTAGCCATCAGTCGCGGACCAACGATTACGCAATTTGGAGTCGAACCACTTTTCGTCGAAACCAGAGGCGGTGTTCGCACCAGAGTCCGCGTCAGCAAAATTGCATCTTTATCTG
>JAEURH010000109.1 GCA_016789365.1 Anaerolineales bacterium | reverse complement strand
TATTATTCATTTTGGTTTGACCTTCGACATTGCATATTCCGCTAATGCAGTAATCGTCAAACTTGGATTCACGCCAGGATTCGCAGGCATCACAGAACCATCAATAATATACAAACCTTCATAATTGTGAATTTGAAAATTTTCATCAATCACACCTTCATCTGCATTTTGTCCCATTGGTGCGCCACCTAAGATGTGAGCAGTGGTTGGCAAGCCTAATAAATTTTCTCCAAGCGAACCCAATGCCACACCATTCACTCGTTTTGCAAATTCGCGCGTCACTTCATGCGAGCCTTTCACTTGCGCGTTGATTTCATAGCCAGGTTCTTCATCCGCGACCATACCTTTTCGAAAAAGTGTAAATAAACTTCGTCCAATTTTGAATCGCATTCGGTTGTCTGCATGTTGCATGACTAATAAAATTGTCACATTGTGTGCCCATTTTGGTAAGAACATTGCTTTAGCAAAATCAATTGGATGTGTAATCATCCACCATAAAAATTTCAAGATGCGAATTGGAATGCTGACGTTGGTTTCAATCAACGGCGCGGCGAGAAAGCGCATCAGCGATGAACCATCAGGATAACGAACAGGCTCGATGCGAGTCATTTCATCATGATTATAGATAGATGAAATTGCGACTCCTTGCGAATAATTGATATCTGACTTACGAGCCACGCTTCCGAGCAGACCTTCGGAATTGGTTCTCACCATCGTCCCCAACTTGGCTGAAAGTTTCGGCAATGACTTCTTCACATCTCGCAGATTCAAAAGTAATTTCATTGTCCCCATCACACCAGCAGAGAAGATTACATTCTTGGCATAGATAGTTTGTGTTTGCTTAAATAGTTTGGTTGAATCTTTATAAACAATTTCATATCTTGCATTATTGACCACCGACGACTGACCGCTGACCACATCTTGCTCTCTGCCGTCTGCGGTCAGCGGTCTTACATCAACTACTTCAACCTCAGCAACAACCTTCGCCCCATTTTTCTCAGCAAAATATAAATAATTTTTAGGCAATGTATTTTTGGCGTTATGTCTACACCCAACCATACATCCACCGCAATGCTGACATCCCGCCCTATCAGGACCTTCCCCGCTAAAATAAGGGTCGGGGACAGTCACACCTGCTTCCCCGAAGTATGAGCCGACATCTGTCGCTCTAAACGTATGCCCCATATTATTTTCTTCTGCCATTTGTTTGAGAATCAAATCTGCTTTCCACAATTTTGGATTTCTCGCCACGCCAAGCATTTTTTTCGCAGTTTCATAATGTGGTTTCAATACTTCACCCCATTTGATATTTTGATTCCATGCTGTCGTTGCAAACGTTTCATCGGTTGGAACTTCGAGTACGTTGGCATATCCCAAACTTCCGCCGCCCACTCCTGCTCCATGCAAAACCATTACCCCTTTGAGAATGCTGATTTGCAAAATGCCATGCGCACGAATCGCAGGCATCCATAAATATTTCCAATATTGCCAATTTGTTTTTGCAAAATCTTTATCTTCATATCGCTTCCCCTTTTCTAAAACCAAAACAGAATAACCTTTTTCAGTGAGTCGCATGGCGGAGACACTTCCGCCGAAGCCAGAGCCGATGATAATGTAATCATAAATTTGCATTTTGTAATTTTACCTAAAAGATGCCGATTTTGATTTATAGGTTTGACTTTTTCTATTTATAAATATAACTTTACTTGAACTTAATAGGGTCATAGTATATACTTTTCTAAATGACTGAAAACTAGCAGGCAATACCCATGACAGAGTTAATCATAGCGCAGGAACATAGCCAATTGTATGACTTATGGATTCAAAATGGTGAAAAGGACTTATCTATTTGCCATGTTGATTTTCATGATGATATGAGAGGGCTTTTAATTAATAGAAAGTATGGAACAGCTCAGTTTGTAAGTAGGCATATCCCCTATATACACATGCGCGACCCAGGCAGTTTTCTTTCTCATGCAATTATGGAAGGAATTGTTACCAAACTACGTTGGGTTCATGATGAACATGGTGGGCGGGAGTATGATTCACCTGTAGTTAAATATGAAAGCGACCTAACTGCAATGCCTTATTTACTTCTCCCTGCCAAAAAAGTAAAAATCCAATTTTCAGAACATACTTTTAAAGATTGGGGCGGCGTTCAAAGCGGCGAGCATTTAGATATCGATTGGGATGGAATTGCATTTCCAGATTATGACTTACCGCATATACGAGCATTAATGTCAGAGATATTAGACCGTAATTATCCTGCTGATATGCCAAGAGTTTACCTTGTGCTTTCCCCTGATTATTGTCATCCAGATATGAAACTATTTGATGAATTTCTTCATTTGTTAGAGAAAAAATTTAATACAACTGCAAAACATTTACCCAAGTATCAACCTGTGCCAGAAATATCCAAATTCTGGATGCTATATCGAAAAATTGATACTAGGGCTGAGAGACTAATAAGGAAATTTAGATTTTATTAATTTCAAACCCTTTTATGAATTCATATTATTTAAACTTCACCTCTCGCCGTTCATCTGTTTATAGTAAGCGCGGAATTGTTGCGACATCTCAACCACTTGCAACAGCCGCAGGACTTGAGATTCTTTCAAAAGGCGGCAATGCTGCGGATGCTGCTGTGGCGGCTGCGGCGGCGTTAAATGTCACTGAGCCAACATCTACTGGAATTGGTGGGGATATGTTTGCTTTGTATTTTGACTCGCAAACAAAACAAGTGACTGCATTAAATGGCTCAGGTCGCGCCTCCTCCTTGCTGACACTTGATACGCTAAAGAAAAATAATTTCTTGGCTGACGGTTTGCCACCTTATCATCCATACACCATTACAGTCCCAGGTGCATGTGCGGGTTGGTGTGACTTAATCGAAAAGCACGGCTCACTTTCATTGACAGAAATTTTGTCGCCAGCAATTCGGCTTGCTGATGAAGGCTTTCCTGTTGCTCCAATCACATCTTACTTTTGGGGAAGAGGTGCAGAGAGACAATTAAAGTCTGCGTTGAATGGAACTGAATTAACCATTGATGGTCGTGCGCCGAAGGCAGGAGAAATTTTTTATAACAAAGGTTTGGCAAAAACATTTCGTTTGGTTGCAGAGAAAAAGGCTGAGGCGTTTTATCAAGGTCCAATAGCAGAAGCAATTATCAGCGTGATTAAAGAGGCGGGTGGGGTTATGTCAGATGCTGATTTAGCAGAACATGTCTCCACTTGGGAAAACCCGATTTCGGTTAATTATCATGGATTGAACGTATATGAATGCCCACCCAATGGACAAGGCATCACTGCGTTAATCGCATTAAATATTTTAGAAGGTTTTGACTTGGCATCGTTGGATTTGTTATCGCCTGAAAAAATGCACCTGATGATTGAAGCCATGCGACTCGCGTTTGCAGATGCGAGTTGGTATGTGGCTGACCCCGCCTTTGCGAAAATTCCGATGAATGAATTGTTATCGAAAGAATACGCAAACGAAAGACGAAAATTAATTAATTTGAAACGCGCAACGATTGACCAAAAACGCGGCACGCCTGTGGCTTCATCGAACACGGTGTATTTGAGTGTGGTGGATGGATTTGGAAATGCGTGTTCGTTTATCAATAGCAATTACATGGGCTTTGGCACAGGCATTGTTCCGAAGGGTTGGGGATTTACTTTACAAAATCGCGGACATAACTTTAGCCTTGACGCGAATCATCCAAATGCACTTGCGCCAAAGAAACGCCCATATCATACGATTATCCCTGCCATGGTGACTCGTGAATCGGATAATTCATTGTATGCATCTTATGGTGTGATGGGCGGATTTATGCAACCGCAAGGTCATGTGCAAGTGTTATCTGCATTGAAAGATGGCAATCTTGACCCACAATCTGCTTTGGATTTGCCAAGATTTTGTATTGATGTGGAAGAGTCAGGTGGACGCGTTGCAATTGAAGAAGGTATGCCTATTGAAACTATAGATAATTTAAAGAAGATAGGGCATCCGATTTATGAAGTGAGTGGTTATAACCGTGCTTTATTTGGTAGAGGTCAGGTTATATTGAGAGATGAAAATCAAGTATTAATTGGTGGAAGTGATCCGCGAGCGGATGGGTATGCTGGAAGTTTATAAATTATTTTTTGGATTGTTATCGTCTTCATCCCACAAAGACGGATTGATATTAATGTAATCCGTCTTGCTTTGCAAATCTTTTTCATCACGAATGATGTGTTCATAATAATTACGTTGCCAAAATTTTGTAATTACATCTTTGGTCTCAATTCGGTTCATCTCTTTGGTAGATTGATATTTGAAATATGCAATAATTTGCCCCAGCGTTGGTTTGCGTAGCGGCGCGGTCTCCGCGCCCTGTTGATTGGTTTCATCAACATATATATTTTGGATATTGGAATTTGGTTTATGTAGGGGCGGGGTTTCCCCGCCCAATTGATTATTTCCATCAACATTTATATTCTGATTATTGTAATTTGGGTTGTCACAGGGCGAGAGAACCTCGCCCCTACGTTCGGTGGTTATAAAAATTATTGCATGAATGTGATTCGGCATTATGATAAATGCACCCAATTCTACATTTGGAAAATGAATTGGAATTTCATCCCACCATTTTTGGACAATTTTGCCATATTCGTTGAGAATCATTTCTCCATTAACAATTTCACCAAACAAACATTCTCGCCCGTGAACAACAATCGTCACAAAATATGCACCCTCAGATGAATAATCATATCCTTTTAGGCGAATTGATTTACGATGATGCTTTTGCGGATCGAATTTTGATTTCATATTTTGTGTAGGGGCAGGGTTTCCCTGCCCGATTCGTTTTTCAAAAATTATTATTTGGGCTGTTACGGGGCGAGATGACCTCGCCCCTACAATATATTAAATCAATATTGATAAAACCCTCTACCTGACTTTCTCCCCAAATATCCCGCATCCACCATCTTGCGCAACAACGGTGCAGGGCGATATTTATCTTCACCCAAATCGCGTTGTAACACTTCCATAATAAATAACACCACATCCAAGCCGATTAAATCCGCCAACGCCAGCGGTCCCATCGGATGATTCATGCCCAACTTCATCACCGCATCAATCGCTTCAGGTGTGCCGACTCCATCTTGCAAAGCAAAAATCGCTTCGTTAATCATCGGGCATAAAATTCGGTTGGAGATAAAACCTGGCGAATCATTCGCTTCCCATGCTTCTTTGTTCATCGCTTTGCATAAGTCCAGTGTGGTTTTGAGAGTCTCTTGACTGGTAGCAAGACCTTTAATCACTTCCACCAATTTCATCAACGGCACTGGATTCATAAAATGCATCCCGATGACTTTATCAGGTCGTTTGGTTTGCGATGCAATTTTTGTAATTGAAATAGATGATGTATTACTGGCTAATATCACACCTTCGCGGGCGGCACGGTCTAACTCTTTGAAAATTTTGAATTTCAATTCTGGGTTTTCGGTTGCGGCTTCGATGATGAAATCCGCTTCTGTCGCGCTGTCATAGGATGACGCATAACGAATATTATCCGCGCTGGATTTTTGTTCTTGATTAATCGTCCCCTTCGCCAAAAGTTTTTCAGTAGATTTATTAATCACCGCTTTGGCTTTTTCCAACGCCTCTGGATTCACATCCATGCATGTTGTTTGATACCCAGCCGTCGCCGCCACCTGAGCGATTCCGTTTCCCATGGTCCCTGCGCCGATGACAAAAATGTGTTTGATAGTCATTAAATCTCCTAGTCTTGTAAGTCTGAAAAGTCTAACTGGTCTGACCTGTAAGACCTTTTAGACCAGTTAGACTTATCCAACCGTATTCTTCCAAATTAAATAATTATTCTTTATCTGCTCAATATGCCCAGGGATATGTCCTGAATAAATATTTATCCATTTCTCAAATGTATAAGGTTCATCATATTCAGGGTGTTTAACTGTATTTTGAAAAACTTCATCAGGTTGTTGCTTTAACAATCTATAAGTTGTTTTACGAACGAACTTCACGGTTTCTAACGCATCTTCCCAACTTTGGTCGTGATAATTTAATTCAATTGCCCATTTATCTTGGTCATAGCCCATTAACACACCATTCGGCTCAACGATTAATTTTCTTGCCCGCAACGCCGCATTGGATTCTGAATCTGCAAGGTGAACAAGAATCTCGTGCACACTCCACTCTTTTGGCTCAGGCTTGAATTGCCACATTTCTTGCGGAACATCTTTCAATGTTTGAATTAATAAATCATATCCACGACCATATAACTCAATTTTTTCATTGCGTTCTTTCTTATCCATAGTTAATTCCTATACCTTTGGTCGAGTAGGCGGTGTTTGTCTGCCGTATCGAGACCAACTCTTAATGATATTTTTTCAATTAACTGATGGTCTCGATATGTCACTCGCTATGCTCGCGACTACTCGACCATCGGACTAACAAACTATTCAACTTCCACCGCCATCGCAACTGCTTCACCACCACCCAAACATAATGAAGCGATTCCTTTTTTCAATCCACGATTTTTCAAAGCATAAATCAACGTTGTCAACACACGCGCACCACTTGCACCCAACGGATGTCCCAACGCAATCGCGCCACCGTTTACATTTACTTTATTCCAATCCCAACCATCATTTGCAAGTGCATATCCGTCCGCTAACACTTGCGCGGCAAAGGCTTCGTTCAATTCAATTAAGTCCACATCTTTCAATGTCCAATTGATTTTTTTCAACAATTTCGGAATCGCATGGGCAGGTGCGGCAAATAAATATTTCGGTTCCAATGCCGCTTGGGCATATCCGACCACTTTTGCAATTGGCTTGAGATTATTTTTTTCTGCATAACTTCTTGATGCAATCACAACCGCCGCCGCGCCATCGTTCATTGGAGATGAATTTCCTGCTGTCACTTTTCCATCAGATTTAAATGCTGGCTTCAACTTGGATAATGATTCCAAACTCGCCTCTTTTCGCGGACCTTCATCTTGGTTAATTGTTTCAGCAACATTTTTCTTGCTGACAATTTGGACAGGCACAATTTCGTCAGCGAAGTAACCAGCCTCAATAGCAGTAACAGCATTCTGGTGAGAGCGAAGCGCGAATTCATCCATTGCTTGACGAGTCACTTCATATTCATCACCGATAAATTCAGCCGCCATGCCCATTCCCCAATTTTCAAATGGATCCCATAAACCTTCATCTAACAATGCATCGGTCATTTGAATATTGCCATATTTCATTTCGCCCATGCGTCCATGAATAAGATGTGGCGCACGACTCATTGACTCAAATCCGCCAGCGATAAATAAATCCGCATCGCCTGCACGAATGGCTTGAGATGCCATCATCGCCGCTTTTAATCCTGAACCACAAACTTTATTAATCGTTGTCGCGCTGACACTTGTAGGAACGTTTCCATAAATTCCTGCTTGTCGTGCAGGTGCTTGACCCAAACCAGCCGAAACGACATTGCCCATGATGACTTCTTCAATTTCTTGCGGATTGATGCCCGCGCGTTTGACTGCTTCTTCAACAGCAATTGCGCCAAGTTTTGTAGCAGGCACACTGCTTAACGTGCCTTGAAATTTTCCAATCGGTGTGCGCGCCGCACTTAAGATGACTGCTTCATCCACAGGACTGATTCGCTTGTTTTCTTTGCTCATTGATTCTCCTTGATGTGGGTATTATAACGGGTAAAGATTTAACCACAGAGGTCACAGAGGCACAGAGATTTTTTAAGGTTTTCTCCGTGAACTCTGTGTTCTCGTGGTGAATGAGATTGAATTTGGTACAATTCCAGCATGGATGAAACAAAATCTCTTTATGAATTGATGGGTGAAGAAGCAGGTATAAAAAAACTTATCACCCGCTTTTACGATTTAATGGAAACGGCTCCCGAAGCCAAAGATGTGCTTGCCGTACACCCCAAAAACTTGAAGCAATCACGCGAAAAGTTTTATTTATTTTTGGTAGGCTGGACAGGCGGACCGCAAACTTACATCGAAACCCGCGGACATCCCGCTTTGAAAAGGCGACATCAACCTTTTGCCATTGGACCCAAAGAACGCGACCAATGGTATTGGTGCATGGATAAAGCCTTAGATGAAAGTGGCTATGACCCCGAAGTGATTGCGTATCTCAAAAATCATTTCAAAGAGGCAACAGAGTTCTTGAGAAATCGAAACGAATAATTTATTTTTCTGTATTGAGGACATTGATGAACTTAAAAAAACGTAGTGCGATACAAATCGCCACTCTTATTTCAATTTTCGTTTTTGTTTTACTTGTAGCAACTGCTCCAAGAATTGGTTTAACATGGGATGAACCTGCTTATATCGCCGCATCTGAATCTTATATCAAATGGTATGGAGAATTATTTACAAATCCAAGCCAAGCATTGACAGATGAATCTATCACCAATGCGTGGACGATAAATAAAGAACATCCACCATTAAACAAAGTTTGGTCTGGATTTGTTTGGTCTATAACGAAAAACTTTACCAATGATTTATTAGCCCATCGTTTGGGAAATATGGTTTTAGTTGCTATCTTAGCAGGGCTTTTATATTTTTGGATTCAAGATTCTTATGGTCAAGTGGCAGGCTTTGCGTCTGTCGCGGCATTATTAACCATGCCGCGCTTTTTCTTTCACGCACATTTATCAGCATTAGATGTACCCGCGGCGTTTTCAGCATTCGTGGTCACATTTTTGTTTTGGAAAACATTAGATAAAACAGGTTGGAAGTGGAGCATCTTGCTTGGCGTTGTGTGGGGCTTGGCATTAGCCACAAAAATCAACGCCGCATTTGTCATCGTCACATTTGGTTTGTGGCTATTAATTTTTCGTAGAGAAATAAATCAATTTGTTCGTTTGTTTATTATGGGTATCATTGCCATTCCAGTTTTTTTTCTGGCTTGGCCCTGGCTGTATCATCACACCGTCGAACGCATTACTGAATACATTTTATTCATCACAGTTAATCATTGGGAAATCGGGCAATATTACTTAGGTCAATTTTTTATGCCGCCCCCGTGGCATTTTGGATTTGTGATGTTGTGGGCTGTTTTACCAATCACATTGACGATTTTATATTTTACAGGATTCATCTCTTCGGCGATTGCGCGTCAAGACGAAGGGGTGAGTTGGTTGCTGTTTCTTTCAGCATTGACTCCCATTTTGGCAATTGCAATTGGTCAAAGCATGGTCTATGACAATGAACGTCTGATTATGGTCTCATTTCCATTTTTAGCAGGCTTAGCAGGGGTTGGGTTTGCATATCTTGCTTCAAGCATAGAAAAGCTATCGGGTCAATTGAACAAGCCGAAAGTAGTCAGAAGCGGAATTGTTTTGTTGGCATTAATCGCATTCGCTCCACAAATCATTTCGATGATTCGTTTATATCCGCATTTATTATCTTATTATGGCGAAAGTGTGGGTGGGTTGCGTGGCGCGACTGAGTTGGGTTTGGAGACGACATATTGGTGTGAGAGTTATCAATTGGCATTGCCGATTTTGAATGAGCAAGCCCAGCCCGGTGATTTAATTTGGGTTGACCCGTGGAGCCATGATGTGATGATTTATTATCAAGTGCATGGATATTTGCGTGATGATATTTTTATAATGGCTCCGATGCGTGTGCCGAGCGTGTTAGGTGCAGATGCGCCGATGCCAGTTTCACGCATTATGAATGAAGCGGATTGGTTTGTGGTACAAAGCCGCCAAACTACTTTGGGTGAAACAGTTGAAAATAATCCGATGTTGAAGATTTTTGCCAATCAAGAAGTTGTTTATGAACATCAATTTGATGGCGTGACAATTTTTGCTTTGTACCGATAATTTTATGCACCAATATTTTTCAATGCTTCTCTGCGGCTTAAAGGATTTAATTCCTTTGTCGCTTTTACAAATTTCTTAACAGGTACAGGATTGGTGTGAGCGTATTGCCTCAATGCCCAGCCAATGGCTTTGTTGATGAAAAATTCATTCGTGCCAAGATTTTCTTTGATAATTTCAGACATCAAATCAAAATCGGTTTCTTTTTTATAGCCTAATTGAAATAACAAAGTAGTTCGTCTCAGCCAAATATTTTCTGACTTACGCCATTTCTTCAAATATTTTTCTTTCACTTTTGGATATTTCTTGAACATTACTCCAACTGGATGACCTGCTAATAAATCTACAGTATCCCACCATGATTTTGTGGTGATTAAATATTCTAGCGTTTCAATAAATTTAGGCTCAAGTTTCTTTTCATATTTTTCAATCAAATTCATGGCTATATATTGAAATTCACGTTCAGGTAAACTCCATAACTCACGCGAAATCAAATCTAATTTTTCAAAGGGAGGTAAGCCATTTGATTTAATAAATTCTCTCAACAAAGCAGTCACTTGTGGAGATTTGATTCCCAAATACTCAAACTGGTCGCGCATATATTTTTTCATCGGTGTGGCATTGAGTGGGTTGGTGTGTTGTTCAAAAAATAATTTAAGTGATTTTGTGTATGGGTGCATACGAACTCTCTTTGACTGCGTGTAGGCAAACTAGCCCTTAACTATCAAACTAAAAAACTATCAAACTAATAACTACTTCGCTCCTGCTGGTTGTGCAAATTCCAAAAGCCATTCGCCAGCCCGTTCTTCTTCAACAGAAGTTTTTGGCGTTACAACAATTATCCAAGTTCGCCCAGGTTTTAATGGAAACAATGCCGTTTCATCATTTGTAATAAATTGAATTGGTTTTTGTTGTCCACTTTTTAATTCGTCGCTATCTAGGCGAGTCGTCCATTTAATGTCATAAACAAAGCCATCACGAAATAATAAAGCATCACCTTTTAAGTCTTCTTCTAAATGAATATCCAAATTGGTTGGCGAAACCACATCATGTTTTGTATATAACACAATTACATTTTCAAATTGC
>JAEURH010000108.1 GCA_016789365.1 Anaerolineales bacterium | reverse complement strand
AAGAATTAAAGATGACACGTTTGATTCCATTCTTAAGCAGAGGTACGTTGAAATTAATTAACAAACCTAATTGAAGTCCTGTCATTTTCAAATAAGAAATTAATTGAGCCTGATGTACAGGTAATAAAACACTCACTGCTTTAATTTCCACTGGAAGAAGTTTCGCAACTAAAAAATCTAACCTGCCTTTCCCTACGGGATGACCTTTATAAGCGACATTAATTGAAAGTTGATTTTCATATAAAGTTTTTCGCATTTCTAACTCAATTTTTAATGCTCTTTCATATACATTTTCAACATAGCCTGGACCTAATGTCTTATGAACCTCAATAGCGGCGCCAATCACAAGCCTTGCAAGTTCATCAACTTCTTTGCTAGGTTCTTTTCTTGAATTGAAGTTATTTGGTATTTGCATATCTCATCCTTGGCGACTTGGCGTGCTTGGCTTTCTTGGCGAATCAAAAAGGACGCACGATTCTATATTCGCGCGTCCTCTGTAATGGAACCTGAGAGATTGGTTTGGTAGTTGATTAGTTTTGTAGTTAGGTAGCTCTTAACTAACAAACTATCTAACTAGATAACTATCCAACTAACAAATTTACACCGTCGGTATCCCTTGCGGGAATTTTCCAGAGTGATGATTCGGTTGCAGGGTCCTTTTGCCTGAGAGATTCATCTGGTTTCGCCTATTCCAGATTTGCACCTTCGGCGCTCTTTGGTCTCGATACACAACAAACGCTACTCGACCACCTTTAGAGTCTCTTCCCAACAAGTCCGTTTAATTAATATCCATTGTATGAGCGAGAGAGGGCAAAGTCAAGGGTAACTTAAGGTTGAGATGTGGTTGGAATTCTCTCTTCTGTTAAATATTGTTTTAATTTTGCAATGATTTCTTGATATTGTGCATCATTAATTAGGTTGGTCATTTGAAATGGGTCAAGCGTTAAATTGTAAAATTCGGATAAATCGCCTTCGGTTTCAATGTAAATCGTATCTCCAGTGTGAACAGCAGACCAATGACCTCTATCGGGCCAGGCTTCAAGCAGGAGCATATCTCGCCATGTAGTTGTTCCATTCAATAAGCCGACTAATGAAACCCCGTCCACTGTATTAGGCATACGAGTTTCAGATAACTCATAAATTGTGGGAGCAATGTCAATGTTTGCAACTAAGTGAGAATCGTCTATGTAAGGAACAGGTACAAGGTCAGGGTAGTGAAGCGCAAAAGGTACTCGTACCGATTCTTCATAAGCAGTGCTTTTGGATGTCAGGCGATGTTCGCCCCAGTGTTTTCCATTATCTGAAAGAAAAATAATGACGGTATTATCTAACTCACCAATTTCTTCAAGTTTGTTGATGATGTCTGGCATGGTTCTATCTAATGCAACCAATGTCAAAATTTGTCGCCGACGGGTTTTTTCAAGACCCTCAATATCTTCTTCGCTTAATAAGTTTTGATTTGCAATAGATAAAGGCTTATCAGAAACATCTTCTTCATTAAAATTTTCTGGGCGGTGTGGAGGTAAATCTGTGTAAAGTGATTGGTCTTCTTTGGCGGGTGTGAATGGCGCATGAGGTGCATTAGGTGCATAAATTAATAAAAATGGTTTTCTTTGGTTACTGGCTTGCTCTAAAAATTGGACGACATAATCTCGAAACAAATAAGTGGCATACCCTGTATGTTTAGACCATGTTCCATTCACATCTAAATCGGGGTCATAATAGTGTTTCATAGTGCCACCCCAAAATGAAACCCAAAAATCATACTCGTATCTTTTTTCGCCTTTCCACGAGTTAAGATATTTACCAACCAAACCTGTGTAATATCCATTACGGTGAATGTCTTCGACCATTGTTCTAAATTTAAGAGCCTCTTCATTTTTATGCACCCAATGATTGCTTGCATACATGCCAGTTAAAATGCTGGCGCGGCTGGGGCAACAAAACGGAGTAGTCACATATCCTTTTTCAAATGTAACGCCTTGGTCAAAAATTAATGCCTGCGTGTTAGGCATGTATTGCATAGTGTCATACCGTTGGTCATCGGTGATGATGATTAAGAAATTAGGTCTTTCATCATTTAAGCGAGGCAATGCTTGGCAGGAAGATAAAATCACAATCCCCACAAGAAAAATTATTATTATTTTATTTTTTAACATCTTATTCCTTTCCGAAATAAGATTGTATCAAAAAACAAAATTACCCGATTAAAACTTTCTGAGTGGCTCTAAATGCCAATTGCGGCAAATGATTTCGTTCAAACCATTCCACGGCATCGGCATCATCGGCTGGGAACATTTCACCACTCATCACTTCGGCTGAATACACAATAATAAAATCTGCGCCGCGTTCGTGTTCACGCCCTGCAATCACATCCAAAACTTTTTTTATTTTTACAATTAAACCAGTTTCTTCCAAACATTCACGCGCGGCGGCTTGGGCGGGGTCTTCGCCAGCGTTTACAAAACCTGCGGGCAACGTCCACAAACCGCGAAAGGGTTCATTCACTCTTCGCACTAACAAAACTAAATTTTCTTTTTCAATTAAAACAGCGGCGGCAACTTTGGGGTCTTGAAAATAAATAAAACCACATTGCGGGCAAACGGGGCGAACTTGTCCAAACTTTTCTTGATGTTCAACTTTTGCCCCACAACGCGGGCAATAGATAAAATGATTTATTGCCATTTCCGTTTTGCATTTTGACGCATGGCATACATTGAGATTGCACCGATAATGCTGATTGCTACCAATGTGTAAATTAAATTTGATGAAAACACCGCTTCATTCGTGACTTCGGCTTGTCTCTCCGCCCCAGCCTCTGGCTCCGTCATCTTTTGACTTTCATCCAACGACTCTTCAACAGATTGGTCACCACTCGTAGCATCTTCCGCAGGGGCAGATTCCATCATCGTCATTGGTTGTTCTTCTGCGGCTGGGGCGGCGGCACCACCACCTCCGCCACCTCCAACTCCAAATGCAAATTCTGGCGCACTAAAACTGACATACGGCGATAACGCATTGACTGAAAATGAAAAAACTAAAAATAATGTTGCAAAAATAGTTGCTAATCTAAATAATGGATAGGTTCTTGGCAAGGGCGGTTTGAGCCCAACCATTTTGCGTGTGAGCGTAAAGTTTTTAGGCGCTTTGCGTTTGGGCAAGGCTTTCAAAATGTTTCGGGCTGAGGAAAGGTCTCTTAAAACAGAATCAAGCTCAGCGTCAGATTCGAGGCGGGCTTGTAATCGCTTTGAGTCTGAGTCGCTGAGTTGTCCATCTAAATAGGCTGAGAGGTTTTCAATATCTCTAAAATTTGTCATCGGCTTTTCTCGTTATCTAGACGAAATGTTTGTGGCAAAAGTTCCTCGAACGAACGCAAGCACTCGCGCAATCTTAAGCGGGCGCGGGCTAATCTGCTTTTGATTGTGCCAAGTGGAACACGCGCGGAGGTTGACACTTCGCTGTAATCCATACCTTGAATATCGGCTAGGACGACGACTGTGCGAAATTCGTTTGGAAGCGCGTCGAGACAATGTTGTATGGCATGTTCGAGTTCATCGGCTTCGGCTTTTTGGGCGGGGGTCATGCTTTTATCTTCGAGCCATTTGGGCGAATCAATTTCTTCGCCATCACTTGTTTCAGGTTCGAGGGGAGTGGTGGGTCTGCGCTTTTGACGGCGCAATTCATCATAGCAAGCATTGGTGACGGTACGCATTATCCATGCTTTGAATGAGCCGCCACGAAATGATTTGATGCTTTGAAATGCGGAAATAAACGCTTCTTGTGCGGCATCTTGGGCTTGGTCTTCATCACCTAAAATTCTTAATGCAGTATTGAACACAGTATCTTGATAATGCAAGATGATTGTGTTGAAAGCATCTAAGTCGCCTTGTTGTGCAGAGTTGATGAGTGCGGTTTCGTCCATAGAATAATTATTTTCCCCTAAAATTCATCATCTTCATTTTCGGGTTGAATGTTTTGATTAACAAGTTCGTTCCAAAGGTTGATTATGTCTTGATTCACATTTTCGGCTTGTAAACGTTGGAAAACGAGACCATCTTTTGTTTTTAGTTCTGGAAAAGCCAGCAACAACATGGCGACATCACGCCAATCAGTCCCTGATTTAGGTTGCCCACGTCTTTGATGATAGGCAATAACTTTGAGAGCGATTAATTCTTCTGGTGAGGCAACAAGCACATCTGAAATTTTTCTGGAAGGTGGAAGGCTATCTACCAAACGAATATCTACTAGATGGCGATTGTTTGGTTTTTGAATTTGATATAAACGAAAGCCACGTCCATCTGCTACTTCACGCAAGCGAACGGCGATGTGAAATTTATCGCTGAGATATGTCCTTAATTCTTCTGCAAGTTCTGGGGCGCGCGGAGAAAGCAAATCAATATCTTGACTCATGCGTGGCTCAGGCACATAGGCATTGACCGCTTGTGCGCCAAAGACAACGGCATCGTTTCGCCCGCGTAAAAAATCCAAGACAGCCTCTTGAATCATTGCAAGTGGCAGGGATTCGTTCATAATGAACTCCTGAAAAGTGAGCGAACCTGAATTAAACATAAAGAGATTTTAGCATGAAAGTCGGTAGTCAGTAATCAGTGGTGAGGTGAAATGAAATAAGAAAGAGGAAAGAAATTATTTATTTCGATTAGATAATTTGTAATAAATCCAGCGCCAAGCCAACATGCCGATGGCGTTGGTGAAGCCAAGAATAAATGTGAAAATTGGAAGCGCGGCGCTTTCGAGTGATGCGGAACGAAGAATGCTGGCTAACGGCGCGACAAATAACATTGCCAGCGGTACGCGCAATAATAATTTTTGATTCGAGATAATGTTTTCATCAAACAATCCAAACCATGGTGCGAGCAAAAACCAGCCGAGCAACATCGGGAAAAATGTCGTTGCCATGCGTGAGGAAATTTCGGTTTGATTATGAAATGTAAAACCAATGTAGGTGAGGATGGCAATTGCGATTGCGTCACCGAGCATGAGAGTTTGTTTTTTGTTCATAATTTATGGTTGTAGGGGCGAGGTTATCTCGCCCCTACATGAATTTTATTCTTCTCTTCGACCTTTTGTCACAATCCGAATGGGTGTGCCGATAAACCCATACTCCGCGCGGATTTGATTTTCAAGATAACGTAAATAGGTAAAGTGCATCAATGTTGGGTCGTTGACGTAAATCATAAACGTTGGCGGGTCACTGCGGACTTGAGTTCCGTAATACATTTTCAACGCCCTACCTGCATGAGTCGGATGTGGGTGTGCATCTTGCGCGTTATGAATAATCTCATTAATCTTAGATGTCGTTAATCGCGCCAGTCGTTCTTCTTGCACGCGCAAGGCTAATGGCATTACTTGGTCAACACGCTGACCTGTTTTGGCAGAGATATATAAAATGGGAACATACGAAACAAAATTCAAATCGGAAAGAATTTTTTCGGTGTAGGCTTCCATTGTAGTGCTGTCTTTTTCTATCGCATCCCATTTGTTGACCAAGACCACGCAAGATTTCCATTCATCTTTAATAAAACCTGCAATGTGTGCATCTTGGGCTGTGATTCCAGTAATAGCATCAATCATCAACAAAGCCACATCAGCGCGTTCAATGGCTTTGAAAGCACGAATGACACTGTACTCTTCAACACCTTTTTCAATTTTGCCACGTCGGCGAATACCTGCGGTATCAATCAATGTAATCGGCAAACCGTTAAATTCAATTTGCATGTCAATTGCATCGCGCGTTGTGCCTGCAATCGGACTCACAATCACACGTTCTTTGCCAACGAGTTTATTCAATAAACTTGATTTGCCTGCATTCGGTTTGCCAACAATTGCAATTTTTATATTTTCATCTTCTTCATTTTCTGTTTCTTCAGGAAATGAAGCCACCAACACATCTAATAAATCACCAACATCTGTTCCATGAATGGCAGAGATGGGATGTGGGTCGCCTAAACCTAATTCGTAAAATTCAGAGGCTTGCTCACGTCGCTCTCTTGATTCACATTTGTTAACTACCAAAAAAATCGGTGGAGCAAAACTGCCATCTGGCATTTTCTTTTGAGAACGACGCAGAATTTCTGCCACTTCACGGTCTGGCTCGGTCACTCCGCTTTCAACATCATTGACGAAAATCACCGCGTCGGCTTCGCTGATGGCGGCTTGGGCTTGTCTGCGGATGTCTTCGATAAAATCCACAGAGCCGACGGATAACGGGGTCTTGCCACCATGAGTCGGGTCAATGCCACCTGTGTCAATAACAGTAAACAGCCGTCCGTTCCATTCTGAATCGCCAAAGAGTCGGTCACGCGTGGTGCCCGGGGTATCATCTACAATCGCCATTCGTTCACCAACTAAGCGATTAAATAGTGTTGATTTTCCTACGTTAGGTCTTCCTACAATTGCAACAATGGGTTTCATAATTTTTATGGGTTTGGTGTTGAAGTAATGGGTGTAATCACTACTTCAACTGCATTTGGCAAGATTGATTCAACCACAATGTTTGAAATCAAAATTTCCACTTTCGGTGTGATTTGATATGTGCCTGCCGTTAGTCCAGTTAAATCTACGGTAGCACGAATGGATTGCCGAGTGAGTGTATCTAATAATGGCAAGGGTCCTGAAAGAATCACATCAACGCTTATTGGAGAAACAACAGCGGTTAAGTCATTTTCTAAGCCAACAACTTCAATAACTTGATTGGCAAGCGTTACGCTTCCTTCAATTGCCGAAACACCTGCTTGCACCAATACGGTTTGTTCACCAACCACCGAAACGCCCTCAGGCAAAATTAATGCTAGCCTTGTATTTATATCATCTTGTGCGTTTTGCAAGTCAAGCGGTTGGGTTTCAATCACACCAGGTAAATTGCTAACAAGGTTTGGGTCATTTGAAAACACAGTCACAATTGGCGGGAATACCGATAAATCAGTGAGGCGATATCCACTAGCCACACGCCCAACCACTGTAATTTTTACAGCCACATCACGATAACCACCTTGCTGGCTAACAGGCAAAATCACATGCGCTGAATCAGGAGAAAGTGTAAGCCCTGTTACAGGTTGCCCTGCTTCATCTAAGATTTCGATATTGAGAGTCTGGTCAAAGTTTTCGCGAATGCCGTTTACATCTACCGTGACTCTAGCACGCGCCGCTTTCTCGACCTGCGACTGGGCGCCGGCTATGGAAATTTGTACTGGCTGTAAACTGACTTCTCCTACTTGATAACCAATTGCTACTTCGCCAACAATGCTCAAGTCAATGTCCAATGTTTTGCGGATGAGTGGCTCTAATGTAAACGTTACTGTTTGTGGTGAAATTGAAACTACTTGAATGGGGCGGGCATTGATTTGTAATTGCAAGTCGGATGTATGTTCGCCAGAACTCATACCCGAAACATCAAGAATCACGCGCACAAGTTGAGGGTTGGCATCAATTAATCTCCAAACTGAGGCTGGCGCACGTAAGGTCACTTCAACTGATTTTGGTATTTCACTTCCGAATACCAAATTGGATGATTGCCCAATAATTTCTACTGCCACGGCATCGGGCAAGGTACGCGTTTCATCGGGGTCGGCGGATGTGACAGCAGAAATCCATACAGCGATGGCTAATGCCAATGCCCATAAGAATGTTTTGTAATTACTTGCAATCCAACGCAACATTATTTATCTTCTTTTCGTCTTGTTAAACTTGACCATATCTTCGCAAGCAGAGAAGGTTGCATCTCTTTTCCATTCGGTCTAAAAAAGGCAGTCAAAATATTTTCTAGGCGTTCTGGGTCTAAGCGGCGTAACATGCGCCCGGCATGTGCAATGGAGATAGCACCTGTTTCTTCTGAGACAACAATAGCAATGGCATCACTATTTTCGGATGTGCCTAATGCGGCACGGTGACGTAACCCCATTTGACGTTCGGGTGTGCGATTCAAAATTCCGCTAGCGGATAAGGGAAGCACACATGCCGCCGCGACAATTTTTGAATTGACGATAATGACACCACCGTCATGTAGGGGAGTGTTTGGATAAAAAATTTGTAACAACAATTCTGGTGTTACTTTAGAATTTAATTGCACACCAGTTTGTGAAAATTCTTCGAGATTATCTAAACGTTGTAACACAATCAATGCGCCATGCTGGCGGGCGGATAATCTTGTAACGGCGCTGACGA
Organism: Anaerolineales bacterium; assembly: GCA_016789365.1. GTDB lineage: Bacteria > Chloroflexota > Anaerolineae > Anaerolineales > Villigracilaceae > Villigracilis. The sequence continues at coordinate 2,906 of JAEURH010000108.1, read as the reverse complement.
TGGCGCGAAGCGTTTCTTCCAGCGAAGAGTCGGCTGGTTTGACAGTAACAAAATTCCCTGCACGTCCGAGGCGTTCTAATGTCCGCCGAATTTCTGGGGCAAATATCACAGGTAATGCGAGTAATAATGCTGGCAATGAGTTTTGAGCAATCCATGAAAATGCTGGTAAATCTACGAGGCTGGTTAATAGAATCAAGGCAACTACAAGCAAAATCATGCCGCGTAATAATGCCATGGCTTGCGTATCTCTTAATGTGTATAGCAACGCAAAGAAAATCAGCGTGACGAGCAAAATGTCTAACATGCTCAGCCAGCTGATACGTTGAAATATAAAAAAGAGATTATTTAGAAAGTCAGTCACTTTACTTTGGGGCTAGTTATAACAGTTCGAGATTAACCCCAGTTAACTATTATAAAAGCCCAACCTTAAGAACTTTTTTATTAGACCTCTTGCATAAGTAAAAAATTTATATATCATCGGCGTTAGAGAACGCCTTCTACACGAGAAAAAATAATATTTTATTGGGTAGTGTGCGCTCTCTAGCGCACTTTTGCAAGAAGTCTATTTAAGTACAACCTACTCATTGTTACTAAATCGGTCGTAGAACTCTATCTTGCCGTAATTGCTTGAAGAATAAACCGCTTCCAGCAGATGTGGATTCAATGGCGGCATCTTGCCATGCTTGCACACCTAATGTTTCGGGTGTGCGTTTTTCATAACCCAATTTTTGCCAAATGGTTTCTTGATTTGCAAGTTCGTTCAATGCAAATATTAATGAGGCTTCACTTTGTAATTCAGCAGATGCTTTTTCAACGCCTTCAATTAAAACTTCTAGTGCTTTGGCTGTATCAATATTTTCTTCTAAGAAAATATCACTGGTGCGTGTGACTAAATTTTCTACTTGCCAACCTGCTACGCCTGCCATTTGGTCACCAATTTGCAAAAGCATATAAGCCTTTTCGCCAAATGACTCCATCACATCATCTACTGACATTGTGCGTTTGCCTTTGCTTAATCGCGTAATTAATTCTGAAATAATAGAAGCATGTTTTGGTTTGCCGCGCACTACTGTAAAGTCGCCAGTTAATTCTTTGGCAACTTTTGCTGGTTTCATTTTTTGAACTGTATCACCACTGTCTTTTTCTGATGCGCCGGGAATAATTTGCTTCCACGCTTCGCTCACTTGTTTCCATAAATCATCATACGAACCTGTGTTGGTGATGACCATGTTAGCAACTGTCACTTTTTGACTTTGTGGTGATTGAGAATGAATTCTTTCTAAAGCCTGCTCACGAGATAAACCACGCTTCTTGACTAAACGTTCAACCTGCGTCTCCTCGGGAGCATTTGTTACCCAGATAGAATCGCATACATTTCTTAAATCGCCTTCCAAAAGTTTAATGGCTTCAATCACAATCACTGATTGGGTTGCTCGTTTGACTAAAATATCTGCGGCTTGACGAACTAGCGGATGCACAATATCTTCTAATTGACGCATGGCTTCAGGGTCACTGAAAACTAAATTGCCAAGTTTGGCGCGGTCAATTTCAGCATCTTTATTCAAAATCCATTTGCCGAATTTATCAATCACTTGTTGATAGCCCGGCGCGCCTTTGGCATACACGCGATGAGTCAAAGCATCGGCATCAATGGTGTAAGCACCTAAATGTTCCAACATGCGACGCACCACACTTTTTCCGGTGGCGATGTTTCCAGTGAGACCGATGACGAATTTTCCAGGTATGCTACTCAAGGGGAGTCCTCATGTTTCTTACATGCTGTAAGCAATTTCTTCCTATTTTATCAAACTAAATAAGGATTTCACAGCCTAAACCGCAAAACAAAACTGAAAACTGCAATATTTCAAGATAATAACTTGCACTTTCCCCTTAGCAAGTGTATTATCAACTTACCTCAGGTTGGTTGGGCAATCGCGGTTCTGCGTTGACGGAATCGAGGAAAGTCCGCACTCCTATAGAGCACGGCGTCGGATAGCATCCGGGGCGGGTACAACCTGCCGGATAAGGGCCACAGAAACAAACAGCACCTTCGGGTGTGATGGTGAAAAGGTGGTGTAAGAGACCACCAGCATGCACAGCAATGTGTGTGGCTAGGTAACCCCCGCCGGGAGCAAGGCCAAGCAGGAGCAAGTTCGTCTGTGGACGATGGGAAGCGGCTCGTTTCCATACGTACCATTTCCAAGCGTGGGAATGGTCAGCTCCGGGTAGGCTGCATTGAGCGATGTGGCGACACGTCGCCCAGAGAGATGGTTGCCCAGATGACGCAAGTCATTGGACAGAATGCGGCTTATAGACCAGCCTGAGGTGGTTTTGTTTAGTTAGCTAGTTTATTAGTTATCTAGTTTATTAGTTATCTAGTTATCTAGTTATCTAGTTTGGTAGTTGAAGTTTTTATGGAAAATTTACAGTGGGTAAAGACTCAAATGCCGGTTTGGCAAATAAATATCCTTGAAACAGAGTCAAGCCTAAATCTTGTAATGAAGCGAATTCGTCTTTCGTTTCAATTCCCTCAGCAATCACTCTTATATCCAATTCACGGCAAACTTGAATAATGCTGTTGACAATCGTGCGTTTGATGCGGTCTTTATCAATGTTGCGCGTCAATGCCATATCTAACTTGACATAATTGGGTTGAAATTTTGCTAACAAATTCAACCCTGAATATCCCGCGCCAAAATCATCAATGGCTGTTAAGAAACCACGATGTTTATATTCTTTCATAATGCCGTCTAAATGAATCGGGTCGCTGACCTTTTCACCTTCGGTCACTTCAAAAATAATTTTCTCAACAGCAAAGTGATATTCTTTTGCGGCTTGTAATGTTGTGCGAATACACGTTTCAGGTTGATAAACCGCATTGGGCAAAAAATTGATATTCAAAAAAG
>JAEURH010000107.1 GCA_016789365.1 Anaerolineales bacterium | reverse complement strand
AAAAAGATAAAGTCTTTTATAGGAATTAATTGAATTCCTCGTTCCTGTGCGGCAGTATTAGATGAAAAATAAAAATAAGAAATAAGAAAGATGATGATTGATGATAAAAGAAGTGGGTAATTAATATTTTTGAATAATGATTTGAGGTTTGTGCTTTTGAAAATTTCAATTAATGCATAAGGAAATAACCCAATAGATGCAAGCGGGGCGAAGAAAAAACATAGAGACCAGATGAAAATCAATAACCATTTTATGTCATTCTGAGCGAACGAAGTGAGCGAAGAATCTCTGAGACCCTTCGCTTCGCTCAGGGTGACAAGCATTGTGATACATAACCACGCAGGAATGGCTTGATTAAACACCCAAAACAATTGCGTTGTGAATGATGAATACTGTAAATTACCAGACCAAATTTCAAGATGAGTGACAAATGGAAAAAGAGTTGGATATTCTTGTGGAAAAAATAAAACACCGAGCGAGTCTAATCCGCTGAAAAATATTAAAAGCAAAGTTGTTTTGAATGGTGAAATTTTAAGAAAGTTAGCAAGATGTAAAGCAACAAGAATAACTCCCAGCCATGACCATAAAAATAAAAAGAGATTCGCAACTCCCCAGCCAAAGTATTTTCCGACAAGTGTAGAAGGAAGCCAATAGCCCACATAATAGACTAACATTTTTATTGGACCCGTTTCAGGTTGGGAATAGTAAACAGGAAAATCAAAATTGATTAAGTCATGAAAAACAGCGTTGCGCCAGTGATGGTCCCAGTTTTGGAATGTGTAGCCGCCGATACCAGAGAGAAAGAGCCAAAGAGCAGTAATCAGTAAACAGTAAACAGTGGTTGAAGTGTGGAAAGTGGAAAGTGAAGAATTGGAGATTGGAGATTGTTTGAGGAGTTGGTAGAGGGTGAAGAGGATAATTAATGAAATAGGTATGGCAATAGATAATCTTAACCATCCATATAAAAATAAGAGAAATGGAAAAATTAAGTAAACGATAGAAATGCGATTGAGATTATTCATTATTTTATTTCATAGATGATGTAATCATCTTTTTGAATTGTAATGGAATAATTTTCGTCTAAGAAATTTTGTAATTCGGGGAATTTGGTGCGCGTTGTATCATCCCCGCCTACCCAGGGTTTATCAGCAGATGTGACCTCGATGATAAAACGCGGGCGAGATTCTGCTAGTTGATTCATAAAATCATTTCGTAAATTTTGAATGTATGGGTTTGAAATGTGATGATAGAAATAAAAATCAAAAACGTAGTCTGTTGCTATCAATGCGCGGGTTTCGAGCATGGCAAGTAATGTACCACCAGTCCAATCTAGTGGTTGGACGAAATCAGCATCTTCAAGATTCTCTTCGAGAAAACTTGAGATTTCAATTGCACGGTCAGATGAGGTGACGATGGGTTGGTTGTTAATTTGTCTTATAAATGTTTGAGAGGGGCGAATGGTGAAAGTGAGGGTAAGAAGAAAGAAGAAAGAGGAAAGAGTGGAGAGTGAAAAACGGGAATTGGGAATCGAGAATTGGGAATCGGAAATTGATAATGATGCCAGAATGATAATGAAATAAAGGAATAGGATGTAATGATATGAAAAAAATTGACCTGTGAAGGCGGGATAAATTGCATAACACAAGACTAGACTAGCTAGTAAATATATTTTTTTATTTCGATGAAGATATATTGCAAATCTTGCTGGAATTAACCACCATCCGCCGCCACTTAAACGCCAGATTTGATTCAAGATGTATGACGTTCTTTCTGATGAAGATGTTATTACTAATTCGCCATTGATTTGGGAATAGAGACTCCAGTAGTTGAATGCAATGTCAAGGAATGGAGTCAGTGCGTTTGTGGATGCAAGCCAGATGATGATAAGTAATATTGGGGTAAAGAAACCGATGAAATAAGGTAATAATTTTTTTAACCAAGAAGGGTCACGAAAGGACACAAAGGGGTGAAGGTCAAAGAGAATGATGGGGATGAGTCCGATGGCGGCGTGAGGTTTAATTGACGCAGCAAGACCAAATAGAAATCCAAGTATGAGGCGGTGATTGTTAGAAAGAGAATCTTGAAGCGAGATAAAAATCGCTGACGAGAGAAATATCAAAATTAAATATTCACGTTGTAAAGATAAAGCGGGACCACCACTTAGATAACTAAGCGCAAACAAAATGCCCGCTGTGAGTGCGGGGATATAACCGAATTTTTTTAATGCTTGATAGGTGATGAAAATGATTGTGATGAGAATCAGTAAATCTAAAATTCGAATGCAAAGCGGACCGAAGTTGCTGATGATGCCAAGTAGATAATAAATGATGTAACTGCCTGGCATTTGAAAATCGAAAAAATCTTTGTAGGGGATTTTTCCGTTTTGCATGAGGAAGGTTTCGTAGAGGAGTGGGGCTTGGTCGTGTGCGAGGGGCCATTGCAATGAAAAAATTGCTTGCGTGATTAAGAAGATAGCAAGCAGTATGAGAAATAAAATTTGTAAAGGGTGCGTCGCACTTTTGTTAATGGAGTTATTCATAATAGGGATTTATTTGCTTTAGAAAATGATACGATATAGTTTAGTGCGACGCACTTTATCATTTCACTCGATGAATTCGCCGCCGAAGATATCTTTGTCAATCAAAGTTTTGTTCGCTGAAAATTTGAAATGCACTTCAATACGTTGAAAACATCGCTTTTCACCCATGAGCATTTTGCGAGAATAATAAAATTCATTATCATCTTCATATTCAACACTCAGGTCATTGACTAGGTCAATGCGACCTTGAATCTCTTCTCCACAGCGTTTGCATTTGACTGTGAAGGTGAAGTCATTTCTTTGTGGTTGTGGGGATGAGCCAAAGAGTTTTTTGAGGAAGTTCATTAAAAGCTCCACTTCCCCAACACATCCATAGACTTGTAACTCGTCAAATCCAATTGTAGAGGCGTGATAGAAACATAGCCTGCTTTCAATGCGCCGAAGTCTGTGCCAGATTCATCAATGCCAGTTGGGGCTTCACCACCAATCCAATAATACGGTTTACCTCGCGGGTCCTCACGCACGACTAACTCATCACGATACACGCGCAATCCCTGACGTGTAATCATGTATCCCTTCAATTCATTTTCTTTCAAATAAGGCACATTGACGTTCACCACAACATTTTTTGGCAAACCATCTGCAATTACTTTTTCCACCACACGCCTCGCAACAACAGCAGAAGTTGAATAATCTAATAAACCTTTGAAGCCATCAGGTGAATCAAGTGAAACAGCAATTCCTTTTACACCCGTTATCACGGCTTCCATTGCAGCAGTGACTGTGCCTGAATAGGTAATGTCATGCCCAATGTTGGCGTTTGGATTAATCCCCGAAACCACCAAGTCAAATTTTTCATTCAGTAATCCCAACAATGGCAACGCTACACAATCCGATGGCGCTCCATCGGAGGTAAATGCCGAGGTTCCATCACCCAGCATCACTTCACGCACGCGAAGCGGTCTCTCCATCGTCTTTACATGCCCCGAAGCAGACCAATTTTTGTCAGGCGCAAAGACAGTCACCTTGCCAAGTTTTCGCATCTCTTGAGCAAGCGCTAAGAGTCCGGGGGCAGTTATGCCGTCGTCATTGGTTACGAGAATATGCATAAGGTAATTTCCAATTTTAAATTGATGATTGAATTATATAATGAAAAAACGCTGATTTATCATCAGCGTTTCTATTTGAAAATATACTTACGGTATCAACATCACAAGTATCATAATCGCCAGTGCAACCAAATTCCCTTTAATGATTACTTTTCGTGCTTGTTTCTTGATTTGTGCATCTACACTTTCATCTTCAATTTTTTCTTTTTTATCCGTCATGTGGCGCAAACTGCGCTGAGCAAGAAGTACTCAGGTTTTATCTCGCCATTGAAAATAGCTTGATGTGGATGCCGCCAACGGGAAAAACAAAGCCAAACGCCAAAGTGGATGGGCATCCAAAACTAACAAAATGATAAGAAGTACGCTTGTGAAAACAAAATTGCGGATTGCAAAATCTAATCGCTTCTTTCGTTCTTTCGGGCTGATGTTTGCAATACAAACTTCATTTGCGCCTTCATCGCCTAATAGATTCAATTGATTTGTACTGGAGAAATTTAGATGCATAATTATCGAATTATATTTACTAACATTAATCCCAACTAAAAGTAGTTAGACAAAACAAAAACCTCCGAGGTCTTCAAGCCTCGGAGGTTTTATTATCTCAATTTCAACACCACACCATTTTGAGATGGGTCATATAACAAAATGCCTTCATCGGTTTTATTATATGAAACTCCTGCCTTATCAATATTTGCAATGGCATCATCTAATGCTTGTTGATTTGGAAATTCCACTGTGAAATATCTTAGACCAACCGCATCGGCGGGTGGAGGTGGTGCTCCACGTCCTTGCCATGTATTTAATCCAAGGTGATGATGATAGCCACCCGCAGAGACAAATGCCATTTGAAAATCTTTGACGTTGCCCATCACATCAAAGCCAATCACGTTATGATAAAAATCCACAGCCTCATCTACATCACGGACGTGTAAATGCACATGTCCCATTTTTGTTTCAGCAGGAACAGGCGCACTTAAATCTTCATCTTCTTTCAACAAACTAAACAAAGCATTTACATCTAAAGGTTCGCGACCATCACTCCATGAACCATCTTTGCGACGTGTTTCATATTTGCCGTCTTTCAATGTCCATGTGCCATCTTCTGGAGATTCAGCATATAACTCAATGCCATTGCCTTCTGGGTCATCGAGATATGTTGTCTTGGTCATAATATGGTCAGTGGGTGAGTTGCGCCATTTGATTGCAAATAAACGTGCAATGGCAATGGCAAGTTCTTTTCGGTTCGGAAACAACACTGCGAAATGATATAAGCCTGTCACACGTTGATATTTTTTCAGGTTTGGTTCTTCAATCAGATGTAATAAAGCATTGTTATCAGAACCTAATGTGGCTTTGTTTCCATCACGAGCGTGGAGTTTTAATCCCAATGCTTCTTGATAAAAGCGAATCTGATTCTCAAGATTGGCAACTGTCAAAGTGACAGCACCCACTCCCACGTCAGGATGAAGCGAAAAATCAGTTTTTTGAGTCGTTGTCATATCTTTAATCATTATAAATCTTTCTTAAGAAAAACGTCCCGCAGGTTTTTATTTATAAGTTAGTTCAGTAATCAAAACCTGCGGGACGGTGTTATTGTTATGAAAACAAATTGAAACGTCCAAATACGATAAACACAGCAAGCGCGAGCAAAACAATGTTTACAGGAATTACTTGATATTCTTTCTTTGGCAAATGTACTGTGAAAATTGCAAGTGCTTGAATTAAACCGAGACCAATTGCGGCGAGCACAGTGAGCCATGGAAAAATACCTGTGATGAGTGGCAAGAGTAAACCAATGGCACCAAGCAATTCAGCAACACCAATAAAACGAATGTAATTATCTGTTTTATCTTGTGCCCAAGTCATTTGTGGGTTTTCACGAACTTTGGCAGGTGTAAAGGCTTTCATTTGACCCGCCATTAAAAACATAGCGGCTAATAATCCTTGCACAATCCATAAAGCGATATTCATTTTCTTTTCTCCTGTTTATAAAATTTTAGAAACCAATTTTTTCTTTGACAATAATCATTGTGATGCGATTCGGTTTGATTTCTTTATTGATAATCAATAACTTGCTAACATTTGTGCTCACTTTATAAAGACTTTGCATGTGTTCTTCTTCAAGCGGTACAACATAGTCATTGATTCGCTTCAAGCCTTCATTCAAATCTTTTACAAGTTTTTGAGCACCCACAATCCAAATCACTTTTCCTGCACTATTAGCATACGCGCCAAGTTGACTGCCCGTGTTGGATGCAATCAACACATGCCCATCTTCTGTGACTGCATGAACACTGCCTGCGGCATAATCTGGTGCGCCAACTAATTTGCGAATCTCGCGGGCTTGGGTTTCACGATTCATCGCAAACATTTTTGGGCGAAGTGCATCAAAGCGACCTGATGTGTCAATTTCTTTTTGAATGCCTAAAGTTTCCAATGTTACAGATGAACCAAGAAATACTTCGGCACCTTCAGGTACGATTTCAAAAAATAACTTCTTTGCTTCTTCTGAATTTTCAACAATCAATGTTTTGATTCCGTTTGCTTCCAATGCCTGAGCCGTGCGTTTGATTTGCTCATCTGAAGCAATTTCCGAAAATAATTTATCCGAAACTTGAATATTCGTTACCATTAAAATTTCTCCTTTAGATTTAACTTGACTGTGCAACACTAGTCTGATAATATACATCCGTTGCCTAAACAACAGATGTTGTATAATGTACCCGCCTTACCTTTTCGGGTCAACCACCAAAACATCAAATCTGTTGACTAAACAACACTGGAGCAAAAATGTTGCCTAACCCAAAACAAATGGAAGAAAACCTAGACCCGCGCGTCAAACGTACCCGCAAGTTGATTCTTGATTCGTTTGGCATTCTGCTCGCTGAAAAAAACTTTGAGAGTATTTCGGTGCAAGATGTGACTGATAAAGCACAAATCAACCGTGCTACGTTTTATGCACACTTTCAAGATAAATATGCTTTGTTAGATTATTCAGTCAGCAAGATGTTTATGCAAGAAATTGAAAAACGGACTCTCAATGCTTGTCACTACACCCCAGACAATTTAAGAAGTCTGATTTTGGCTGTCTGTGAATTTCTGGGGAATATGCACAGCAGTTGTGCTCAACCCCATGAACAATTTGAATCTCTAATAGAGAATCAAATCAAAAAACATATTTTTAGTTTGTTATCACTTTGGTTAAATCAAACAAAAATAAAAAAATCTACTGATATTCCTGTTACAGTTGCTACTTGGGCAATTTATGGACTCGCCTCGCATTACAGCCACATGAAAAAACGCCCCGCCCTCGATAAATTCGTGGATGAAGCGCTTCCGTTAGTGTCTGTTAATTTGGAACAGTTTGCTTAGTATTATTTCTTCGCCATCTCTTCTTTAAATCTCACAAGTGCTTCTACAGGTGTGGGGTCAACGCCATAGCCCATGGCTAAATAATACGCCATATAATCACCAAACAAAATCAACGTCCACATTTGTGCAAGAGAACTTTTTCCGCGTGCATCTACAAAATCTGTATTCAAACCTTCAAGCATAAAAGTTTTGCGGGTCAAATCAGAACGCAAACGATTGCGGCGGTTATCCGATGCGGCACGCAAAAATAAAGTCATGGTATGTGCATTCAATGTCTGTTGAGGATTAATCGTCCCAGCCAATGTATTGTGATTCGCTTCTGGCAAAAATTCAAAATTCGCGGCGGCTTTTGCCACTTCATTAATTTGCCCCTTCCATCGTCGCGCAACAGGCGCAAGCAAACCCGCCCCCATCACCGTCACCCAACGCCCCATCAATTGCCCTGCATATCGTTTTGCTGGATTGTTCGCCGCAAGCACATCCGCCTTCAAATGTTCTTGTGATGTCTTCATCGCTTCGACTGCTTCGATTAAATCATTTTCTGGATTTGGAATTAGATTCATTCTGCTGATTAAACTTAACAACAAGCCAAATGAAAAACCCACCGCGGCTCTTGGCTGACCTTGATGGCTGAATCGCCATACTGGAACATTTTTCTCACCTGCGAGTTTTGCCAGCTCCCCCCCAGTGGATATTGCCACAATCGAACATTCATTTTCAATTGCAGTTTCAAATGAATTTAATGTCTCTTCTGTATTACCAGAATGTGATGAACAAATCACTAAAACATCTTTTCCTTTGGCAAAAGCAGGCAAACCATAATCACGATGCACAATCACAGGTATGGATATTGTAGATGCCACATACGCGGCAACCAAGTCTGCGCCGATGGCTGAACCGCCAAGTCCACAAATCACAATGCTTTGATATTTTCTTTGTTCAGGCAATGGCTGAGTCTTGCCTAACTCCCATGCACTTTGTAATTGATTGGGTAAATTATCAATTTCGCTGAGCATGTTGAGTGTATCTATTTTTTTGAAGTATTCTAAATCGTCTAAGTTCATAATTCTCCAATTTAGACCTGAGGAGGTCTTTTATTATTTTATTTCATTTTCTTTTTTATCTTCTATAAAAATTGCAATAATGCACAACACCCAGCCGAGCGTATCTAAAAACACGCCTGCTACTGAAAAGATATGCACAAGACCAATATAATTCATCATGTGGTGAATGTTTGCAGTAATATAATTTTGAAAAATATCGGTGGTCCCGCCAAGCAACATAATACTTAACCCAATCAAGACCAATATAGATTTGCGCGGTGATTTTCTCCAACGCACAATAGCGAGGATTAAGCCAATCACCCATACGAACATTGGAATACAGATTGAGATGTAAAACATATTGCTCCTTTGCAGGGTGCGTCGCACTTACCCTCGTTAGATAAATTTGAAAATATGATTCTTTTACTAACAAGAAATACCTAAAAGGTGAGGTGCGACGCACTCAATCATTAACTCAACTCGCATCTTTGATAAATTTTGACAAATCATTTTTCATTGCCTTCAAAGAAGGCAAATGAATATACATCATGTGACCTGAATCATAATAATACATGCTGACATTTTTTCTCAATGATTCATCCAAACCGAGATGGTCAAATGTATATTCGGTGGCAGAATATGGTGTGCCTAAATCAAAATATCCATTGGCGACATAAATTTTCATATATTTGTTGAACGTCATGGCTTGGCGTAACGTCTCAGCGACATTGACATATTGGTTTTGAAAATAACTATATGACCAATTTATCCAAACTTTTTCGCTTAAAATTTCGTAGGGCGTATCAGTTTCAAATTTCAACTCACTGCGAATGTAATCATTGAACGCGGCAGTATAAGGTCCGTTGACTTGGGCGAAGAGAGGGTCATACTCAATAGATTCAGTAACACCTAAACGGTCAATGCCTGTGAAGCGACTATCTAATCTACCGACAGTTTTTCCACGTTCGCGTAATAATTCTTTGAAGAAATGTCTATCTTCAATTCGCAAATTACTACGGCGGATAAATTCTTCTGAAATGCCTGTATAACGCGAAAGTTTTTGAACGATGTTTTCACGTTCTTCTGGAGTCAGTGATGCGCCTTTTAACAAAGCAGTAGCATATTCACCCATTGCAAATTCTTCCGCTTCTTTCAAAACGGTTTTCAATGAGGCTTTGAAATTTAATTTATTGTGATACCAAGCCGTTGCCGCATAAGCAGACACAAATAAAATAAACGGCAAATCGTTGTTGTAGTTGAAGTCTATTGTGGTAAAGTCTAGCACAACGGAAATCAACATCAAGCCGTTTAACATCATGCCGTGACGGTCTTGTAAATAGCCCGATAACCCTGCCGCACGAGTCTTACCATAGGATTCACCTGCTAAGAATTTTGGTGAAAGCCAACGGTTATAACGTGTTGTATATAAACGAATAAAATCACCCACCGATTGAATATCTTTTGTGAACGAATGCCATTCTTTTGATTTTTCACCTTCCACCGGGCGGCTGAAGCCTGTGCTCATTGGGTCAATAAAGACTAAATCGGTTTCGTCTAAAACAGAATATTCGTTATCAGTTAACTTAAATGGTGGTTTGGGCATTTCGCCTTCATCGGTTAATACAACTCTGCGTGGACCTAATACACCTAAATGTAACCAAACAGATGAAGAACCGGGTCCGCCATTGAATGAAAATGTGAGCGGACGCTTCGATTTGTCCTTAACGTCATCACGCGTGTAGGCGACAAAGAAGATTTGCGCACGCGCTTTTTCTACTTCGGCATCTTTGTCCTTATCTACAATTTCTTCTTTCAACACCATCGTCCCAGTGGTGACGGTGTACTTAATCGTTTTGCCGCCAATTTTCACTGAATGTTTGCTGGTGACGATGTTATCTTTTGGTGTATCTTTCTTTTCTTCTTGCTTTTTGGATTCTTCTGCCATGAGCGTCTCCTAAGTTTTTGTAGGTCATGCTTTTAGCATGACTATTCGCTGAATTATCTTGTCACGCTTCAAGCGTGACCTACTTCATCTGATTAATTAAATTATAAATTTCTTTTTTATTCCAACCACTAGATTCTGCCAACTCACTTGAAATCTCTTTTGCGGATTTATCTTTCTTCAATTCTTTCTTGATGGCTTTCAAAAGTTCTTCTTCCGTCCACTTTTCTTTTTCTTCTTTCTTCTTTCCTTCAATTACTAACGTAAATTCTCCGCGCGGTTCTTTGGATTTGAAATATGAAATTGCTTCGGTAATATCTCCCCGAAAATATTCTTCATACATCTTTGTCATTTCGCGGGCGATGCAAATACGGCGATTTCCTAAGGTTTCTTGAATATCAGCAAGTGAGTCTAATAGGCGATGAGGGGATTCGAGAAAAATCAATGTATAAGGTTGTCCGTAAATTTCTGTCAGAGTTTTTTTTCGTTCGGTTTTTTTGTGTGGGAGATAACCAAGATATAAAAATGAATCTGTCGGTAAGCCAGAAACAGTTAGGGCGGAGATGGGGGCTGAGGGTCCAGGAACAGGTCGAACGTCGAATGAAGCGGAGAGAGCGGCTTTGACCAATTCGTAGCCCGGGTCATTAATCGCTGGGGTGCCTGCATCAGAAACAAGTGCAACATCGCCTTGTGAAAGTGTATCGAGGATTAAATCTAGTTTGTGAATTTTATTGTGTTCAAAATAACTGGTATATGGGGTTTTGATTTGGAAATGGTCGAGCAAAATTTTTGTGTGGCGGGTATCTTCGGCGGCGATGAGAAGCGATTCTTTCAAAATTCGCACGCCACGCGGATTCATGTCTTCGAGATTGCCGATAGGGGTTGCAACGAGATAGAGTGTTCCCATTGCGTTATTGTATCATTTGCTTTGATAAAAAAATCGGGCGTTATGCCCGATTTAGTTACAACCTCTGAGTTGTACTTCTAAGATGACACAGCCTGCCTCTTCTGGCGGAATTGCCACACAGCATTGATTGGCTGAATCAAATGTTGAATCTGGTGAACATTGATTGAGTTCTTCTGTTGAAAGTTGAAGTGGCTGGCAAACTTTTAATTTTAAAGGCATAAAATCAGGTCCAGTACAAGAAAGCACTTTTCTACTCGCGCTGGATGATTCGATTCGACATGAGCCTTCGGGGTTTAATAGTTCAAACTCTGCATCTGCTGAGATGGCAAATGAAGCGATGGGTCTTCGTTGTTGACAGCGATTATCTGTAAGACGCGCTTCTGCTGGGGTGGCGAAAGTTATATCTGCAGAACAGGCTGAGGCAAATGCTGGGGCTGATGTTTCT
>JAEURH010000106.1 GCA_016789365.1 Anaerolineales bacterium | reverse complement strand
AGAATTACCCAATCCAGACAAAATAATCGAAGTGCGCGAACCATGGATGAATATTGAAATCATCACGCCGACTGATTATTACGGTCCGATTATGGAATTGGTCACAAAACGTCGTGGTATTTTCAAACAACAAGAATATCCTGCGCCTCATCGTGTGCAATTAGATTTTGAAATTCCGCTTTCTGAAGTCATCGTAGATTTCTTTGACCAATTGAAATCAAAGACAAAAGGCTACGCTTCGTTAGATTATCAATTTCTAGAATATCGCCCAGATAAATTACAGAAACTCGAAATTCTCGTCAATGGTGAACCGCTTGACGCGCTCGCCGCAATCGTCCACGAGAAAGATGCGTATCATAAAGGTCAGCGATTAATTACCAAACTCAAAGATTTAATTCCACGTCAGTTATATGATGTGGCTGTGCAAGCCGCATCAGGTGGAAGAATTATTTCGCGCGCTAACGTCAAAGCCACAAGAAAAGATGTGTTAGCCAAATGTTATGGCGGTGACATTTCTCGTAAAAAGAAATTGCTTGAAAAACAAAAACGCGGTAAAAAACGTTTGAAGATGGTCGGCAATGTTGAAATCCCGCAAGAAGCGTTTATGGCTGTCTTGAAATTGGAAGATGAATAATTTAACGTAGGGGCACAATATATTGTGCCCCTACACAAAATAAAAATGAAAGATATAAAACGATTAATCCCCGGCGCAATCATCAGCATCCTGCTCATTGGAGCAATTTTATACTTTGTAGATTTTCAAACGCTATGGAACGCTATCAAAACTGCTAATTATAAAATCTTAGCAGGCTCGGCAGTTTTATCTTTTATATGGATGTTTGGTCGTGCAAAAGTTTGGCATACATTATTACGTGATAAACCAAAATATATTGATACATTATTCACCACCGCTGAAGGATATTTGTTAAATACATTTTTACCGTTTCGACTCGGCGAACTCGGAAGAGCATTCTTAATCAGCCGAAAATCAGGAATGCAATTTGGTGAAGTATTACCAACTATCGTAATAGAAAGAGTCGTTGACCTTGCCTTTTCTGCCGGATTATTAATTGCTTCTATTCCATTTGTCGTCGGCGCACAAGGTTCAGAACAAATTGGTTATCTTGTCGGTGGGTTAGTGGTTGTCGGATTATTTATGATGTATATTCTTGCCCGTAATAACAAATGGGCATTAGACGTATTTCATAAATTGAGTCAGCGTTTTCCAGCCTTACAAAAATTTGGAGGCAGTTTTCTCGAATCATTTTTTAATGGACTCAGTGTATTAACCGATGGCTGGCTGTTCATCCGCTTTTTATTTTGGATGGCATTAAACTGGTTTGTCGCACTCGTTGCATATTACTTAATCACACTTGCATTTTTTCCACAAGCACAACCTGTTTGGGCATTATTTATTTTAGGTGCCGCTGCATTTGGTGGAGCAATCCCAGCATTGCCTGGTGGAGTTGGGACATTTGAAGGTGCAGTCACTGCCGCCTTAGTTTTATTCACTGGTGATGAATCTACTGCTTTAGCCGTCGCACTTACTGCTCGTTTATATAACTATCTCAACAGTGGCGTTATCGGCGGCATCGGATTAGCACGAGAGGGTCAAACCCTTTCTGGCATTTATCAGCAACTGATGAATTTAAGAAACAAAGATCAAACAGAAAACCAGTAAATGTTTCCACTGTACGATACACAACGTTCGCGTCATTTCCCATTAATGAATTGGATGTTGGTTCTACTAAATGGGATTGCGTTTTATTACGAAGTGACTATGAGCAAAGCAGATTTATTTCGCTTCATTCATACGTGGGGGCTGGTTCCTGCTCATCTAGCCTTATCCAACTCTGATACATGGATTAACATCCTCACCAGTATGTTTCTACATGGTGGCTGGTTTCACATTCTGAGTAACATGTGGATTTTGATTATCTTCGGTGATAATGTAGAAGATAAACTAGGAAGCGTTAGATATTTAATTTTTTATCTACTCAGTGGAACTGCCGCCGCATTGTTACAAGTATATTTTGACCCTGCTAGTTCAGTCCCCATGATTGGTGCCAGCGGAGCGATTGCAGGCGTACTAGGTGCATACTTGATTTTATTTCCACATTCAAGAATCGCCAGCCTTGTGCCAATTTTCTTTATTTTTACAATGGTTGAACTGCCAGCATTAGTGTTTCTTGGCTTTTGGTTTGTTTCGCAATTGTTTTCAGGTTGGATGGCTCTACAAGGTGCAGATGCAAGCGGCGTGGCTTGGTGGGCACACATCGGCGGATTTGTTTTTGGTATGATAGCAATTCGTTTGTTTGTAAGAAGAAGATATTATTAAACAAACGTCCCGCAGGTTTTCCGCTTAGTATTTTTTTGCTCAAACAAACCTGTGGGACGGTACTTGGCTAATTAAAAGGTAAAAAATATGACAAAAAATTATCTCGTCACTGGCGGAGCAGGATTCATCGGCTCAAATTATGTGCATCGTTTAATCAAACGCGGTGAAAAAGTAACTATTTACGATAATCTTTCTCGTGGCGGTGCACCTCGTAATTTAGAATGGTTGAAAAAAGAATTTGGTGAAAATTCTTTTAATTTAATCGTGGGGGATATTAAGGATGATAAAAAAATCACCGAAGCCGCAAAAAATGCAGATGTGATTATGCACTTAGCAGGTCAAGTAGCAGTGACCACTTCTGTCATCAACCCGCGAGATGATTTTGAATCTAATGCCTTGGGAACATTCAATGTCTTAGAAGCCGCGCGTGCTTCTGGCAGAAATCCCATTTTCATTTATGCTTCCACAAATAAAGTTTATGGCGGTATGGAAGATGTGGAATTATATGAAGAACCTACTCGCTGGCGATATAAAGATTTGGTCAATGGTTGTCCTGAAACCCAACCATTAGATTTTCATTCACCTTATGGTTGTTCCAAAGGTACAGGTGACCAATATGTCCGAGATTATGCAAGAATGTATGATTTACCAACAGTTGTATTTAGACAATCTTGCATTTATGGACCTAGACAATTTGGGATTGAAGACCAAGGCTGGGTGGCATGGTTTATCATTGCGGCAGTGATGAGAAAAGATATAACAGTCTATGGCGATGGCAAACAAGTGCGTGATATTTTGCATGTAGATGACTTAATGAATGCTTATGACTTAGCTGTTGAAAAAATTGACATTGCCAAAGGTCAAGTCTACAACATGGGTGGCGGACCAGATAACGTGATGTCTATTTGGGCTGAGTTTGGACCAAAACTTGAAAAATATATCGGCGAGACGATTGAAGTGGCGCGCGGTGACTGGCGACCTGGCGACCAAAAAGTTTTTTATGCCGACATCTCGAAGGCAGAAAAAGAATTAGGTTGGCAACCAACTATCAACGTCGAAAGAGGCGTGCAAATGTTGTTTGATTGGGTCAAAGAAAATAAATCATTATTCTAAAAGGTGACGATGCAAGAATATTTTTCTTCATTAGCAGAAAACTTTATCAAATCTATGCCGAATATTTTGACGGCTATTTTAATTTTGGTCATCAGTTATTATGCAGGCGTTATCTTGGGACGTTTTTTGCGCGGCGTGTTGGTGCGTCAAAACGCCGAGCCTGGCGTAACGCATTTGCTTTCACGCACTATCAAATGGACGATTATTGTTTTAGGTTTGATTGCCGCTTTACAAAGATTTTTCAACGTCACTGCGTTTTTAACTGGCGTGGGGATTATCGGTTTTACGATTGGTTTTGCATTGCAAAACATTATGCAAAATTTTGTTTCGGGAATCATTTTGCTGGTGCAACAACCATTTCGCGTGGGGCATGTGGTGGGCATTGCTGGGTATGATGGCACCGTTTTGAAAATTGGTTTACGCACCACTGAAATGAAAACACATGACGGACGCATTATCTTTTTGCCGAATGCCGATGTGCTTTCTCAACCGATTATCAATTACACCCGCGCGCAACAACGCCGTGTGGAAATACCAATTGGTGTGGCGTATGACTCAAACCCTGATAAAGTGCGTGATGTAATTTTGAAAGAGATTAAAACAGTGGTTGGCTATGTAGATGAACCTGCGCCATTGGTTTTATTTCATAACTTCGGCGCTTCATCTATTGACCTGAAAGTTTTGTTTTGGGTAGATACATCTCTCACGCCGCCGCCCGTTGCTATGGATTCGGCATTAACAAAAATCAAGCAGGCGTTTGAAAAATCTAAAATTGAAATTCCATATCCTGTTCAAGTGCAAATGACGCGCACCAAGAAAAAATAAAAAGAAGCCGCCGAATATTCGGCGGCTTCTTTATTTAATTTAATATTATGTGTTTCCGAAATATTTATTCCAGAAATACATAATCACCATGCCTAGCACAACAGGACCAAGAAAAGCCGCAAAAGCGGTAAAAAAGCCTGTAATGTAAGCACCCACAACTGGCAATACGTTCAATGATGATGCGGCGGCGACGACGATTAAATATCGCAGACCAAAATTCATCAAGTCAGCTGAGTCAAAATAAAATAACCCAGCCAACAGACCAATCACTGCTAGCACAATGGATAAAACATCATTTTTGAATCCAATTGCGCCTGCAATACTAGCGACGAGAATGCCAACCACATACGACCATCTCAAAACAGTTTTTACATCTGTGCCAGAGTTAGTTTGTTCTTTTTCTTTTTTGTCTTTCTTATCTTTTTTAGCCATGTCATTCTCCTTTTTTCTTAAGAAATACAACCCTTAAGCACGGAGCGGGTTTCTCTACTTTTGTTAAGAATTAACCGTAGATAAACAGAGATGAACATAGATTTTTGAGAGAACATCAGAAAATATCTGAATCAATCTCTGCTTATCTTTGTTCATCTCTGGTTAAAAATCCGCCTTTTATCGCCTACCTGCTAAGGCGGGTATAATTTCTCACGCATGAAAATATTAACCGTCTTAACTTATTATCGCCCACATACTTCTGGCTTAACAATTTATGCCGAACGGCTTGCCCAAGCATTTGTCAAACGCGGGCATGAAGTGACCGTGATGACCACACAATACGACCCATCGCTTCCGCAAGAAGAAATGATGGAAGGCGTAAAAGTGATTCGTGTACCTGTCATTGCGCGTGTTAGCAAAGGTGTGCTTGCGCCCACGTTTGGTTTGGTCGCTACAAAATTAGTTTGGCAACATCATGTTGTGCAACTTCATCTTCCGCAATTTGATGCGCCCGGCGTTGCCTTGCGTGCGCGTTTGTTCGGCAAGCCCGCTGTGCTAACTTATCATTGTGATGTGCAACTTCCGCAAGGATTTTTTAATCGCATCGTCAATGCAGTGGTTAATTTTCAAAACAACATGGCTGGGATTTTAGCAAATCATATTGTGACATATACCCAAGACTATGCTGATAATTCACCATATCTTTCAAAATACGCTTCAAAACTGACCCCCATCTTGCCACCTGTCCTTTTACCTGATTCTTCACCTCAAGCTGTGACTGCTTTTGCTCAAACGAATTTAGTCAATGAAAGAAAACCAGTCATTGGAGTCGCCGCCCGTTTTGCATCCGAAAAAGGTGTAGAAGTTTTATTAGATGCTTTACCAAAAATTTTAGAAAAATATCCCAAAGCACAAGTTTTATTTGCTGGCACATATCAAAACGTGATGGGCGAGCAAGCCTATTACGATAGATTAATTCCACGCATTCTGGATTATGAAATTCGAGGTCACTGGAAATTTTTAGGCAACCTTGACCCGATACAAATGTCTGCTTTTTATCAAAACTTAGATGTGATTACGGTTCCATCTTTAAACTCAACTGAAGCTTTTGGCTTGGTGCAAATTGAAGCGATGATGAATGGTGTGCCATCTGTTCCTTCTGCATTGCCCGGTGTTCGCCAACCCGTCAAAATGCACGGCATGGGAGTTGTTTCTGAAATTGGAAACGCAGATAGTTTAGCCAAATCAATTTTGGAAGTATTAGATAATAAAGAAAAATATCGTGGTGATATTGAAGCAATTAAAAAATCTTACAACCCTGATTCAATTGCCCAAGAATATGAAAATTTATTTGCTAGGTTAATGAAGAAAAAATAATGAGTGCACAAAAAGACTTTCTATTTTTACAAATTAGTTCTCTGCCTTATTTTCGAGGATTTTTACGCGCCATCGAATCATCTTATTATCAAGATTTAGATTTACCCAAGCCAATTTATGATGTCGGTTGTGGAGATGGTCACTTTGCCTCTTTGACATTTGATTACAAATTAGATGTCGGTTTAGACCCATGGCGTTTCTCTATGAAAGAAGCCAAGAAATACAATGCTTACAAATCACTCGTGGAAGCAGATGGTGCAAAATCACCTTTCCCATCCAACCATTTCGCCAGCGGATTAAGTAATTCTGTCCTTGAACATATTCCGCATATTGATTCAGTGTTAAAAGAAACTTGCCGTGTGTTAAAACCAAATGCACCATTTTATTTTTGTGTGCCGAATACACGATATTTTTCAGCACTTTCATTAACAAAAATTTTCGGCAAGCGTTATGAAAATTGGTTTCGCAAAATTTCGCGTGTGCATCATGCCGATGAACCTGATGTTTGGAAAAAGAGATTAAATAACGCAGGCTTCAAACTTGAAAAATGGTGGCATTATTTTTCGCCCGCTTCTATGCGCGTGTTAGAATGGGGACATTATTTTGGTTTGCCATCTTTAGTTTCCAAAGCGTTAACGGGCAAATGGATTTTGTCACCGACCAAATGGAATTTATCTCTGACGGAAAGTTATCTCAAAAAATATACATCTCCTGCACCTGTTGAAGATGGAACGTTTACATTTTATATTGCAAGGAAAAAATAATGCGTGATGCGTAATTGGTTTTTTACGCATTACGCATTACGAAGTACGCACTTATGGCTTTCGACGAAAAATATTTCTCCACACATACTTACAAAAATATAACCTTTGCCAAATACAGCATGTATTGGTGGTCTAACCGCTTCTTTGGGATGTTAGCAAAGCGGTATGGTAAACGCGGAGCGAGGATGTTGGAGGTAGGCTCAGGCATGGGGCATTTAGTTGGGCAGTTGTCAGCGTGGTTTGAAGCGTATGGCATGGACTTAAATCATTGGGCGGTGAATCAATCTAAAAAAGATTCGGGAAGTGCCTCATTACAAACTGCATCAGCACAAGAGTTGCCATATAAAAATGAATCTTTCAATGTTGTGATTATTAAACATATCGTAGAACATTTACCTGACCCTGCCAAAGCAATCAATGAAATTGGTCGCGTGACTGAAAAAGATGGGGTTTTGATTCTTGCTACGCCAAACTTGGGTTCTTTATTGAAACCATGGAAAGGCGATAGGTGGATTGGCTATCAAGACCCAACGCATATTTCATTGAAAGAGCCACAAGAATGGATAGATTTGATTCGGAGCGCGGGTTTTAACCCGCTTAAAATTTTTTCAGATGGCTTTTGGGATGTGCCATACATTCGCTTTGTTCCGCCTCAAATTCAGAAATTATTTTTCGGCTCGCTAGGCGGTTTACAAGCCATCACTGGATTTGTGTTTTTGCCAATGACATGGGGCGAAAGCATTATCGTAATTGCAAGGAAGAAATAATAAAAATAGTATAGAATCACGTTACGGATTACGAATGAGTAATCCGTAATTTGTAAATAGTAGGTTGAGAGATTCATGCAACAAAGCGAAAACCTTCCCCCCGAACAAGAACCCACAGTTCTTGACCTTTATAAGTCAGCCACCAAAGATTGGAATTCATTTTCTAATTTCTTACGTTCGTTATGGGATGTGCGAAAGCGTGAAGAATTAAATGCTTCGCTCACGCATCAATCGGACGAAATTGTAATTGTAGAAGAAAAAGCCATTGAACCAAATCGTTCAAGTGCATTTCCATGGTTAGCATTGCTTGCACTTGTGCTTGCGTTAATTGCCCAAGCGCTTGTTGAGCCGCCGCAACGTCAAAGCATGTTATCAGTCATATTTTATTTGGGGGCATTTGGTGTGGCAATTTGGTCTTACCGAAAAGATGAATGGCATTTGCCAACCATGCCTGCTATTCGTCAAATGCAAGACCCGCTTTATACACGTTTGATTCCTTTAATTATTGCGGTTGTGTGTGCAGGCATCGCATTTTATGATTTCAAAGACGGTTTATTTAATTGGGTGAATACCACGCTTTGGATTTTATCTATCATTTTTTTAGCGGTGAGCCTTTGGGTTAATTATCCAAAAATAAAGACAGAAGAAAATATTGTTGAAGCTACTAAAGAAATAAAATTTGGCGGCGTTTTTATTTCTGTCAATCAAAACGTTATTAAGTGGATTGCAAGAATTATCACATTACTTATTGTTGGTCTAGTTTTGTTTTATCGCTTATATCAAGTAGATACCGTTCCAATTGAACCATTCAGTGACCATGCTGAAAAAATATTAGACGTGTATGAACTTTCGCAAGGAAAAACCTCCGTATTCTTTGAACGCAATACAGGGCGCGAGGCATTTCAATTTTATTGGACGCTTCTCGTCATCAATATTTTCAACACAGGGTTTTCTTTTTACAGCTTAAAACTTGGCACTGCGCTGTTAGGCATTCTCACCCTTCCATTTGTTTATCAACTAGGCAAAGAGTTTGGAAACCAGCGCGTTGCTATTTTCTTTTTATTCTTATTTGGAATTGCCGCATGGCCCAACATTATTTCCAGAATCGGATTACGCTTTCCGCTTTATCCGTTATTTGTCGCGCCCACGCTTCTTTATCTTGTGCGCGGCTTGCGGACTCACAACCGAAACGATTTTATTCTAGCAGGCATTTTTCTTGGTCTTGGCTTACATGGCTATAGCCCATTCCGCATGATGCCGTTTTTGGTGGTCGCCACTTTTGTTCTATACCTTTTGCATTTGAAAGCGAAAGAAAATGTTCAACAAACCATTTGGTGGTTTTTAATTGTCGTTGCTGTTTCGGTGTTTGTCTTTTTACCATTAGGGCGATATTGGATGGAACGTCCAGATTTATTTGGGTATCGCGCTTTATCTCGCTTGGGTGATATTGAAACACCATTGCCTGGACCTGCTTGGCAAATCTTTTTATCCAATTTATATAATGGCTTGTTGATGTTCAATTGGGATGATGGACAAATTTGGGTCAATTCTGTCACCGACCGCCCCGCATTAGACTTAATCACCGCCGCGTTATTTTTGCTTGGTGTTGTTTTATTAATCGTTCGTTATATTCGCCAGCGTGATTGGCGCGATTTGCTTTTATTGGTTGCAATTCCAATTTTAATTATGCCTTCTGTGCTTTCGTTGGCATACCCCGGTGAAAACCCAGCATTAAATCGTGCAGGTGGCGCTTCGGTGGTGGTCATTTTAGTAGCCACGCTGGCGCTTGATGGTTTCGTCACCAGTTTTGGGTCAGGGGCGAAGCGGAAATTCATCGCTTACGGGCTAACAGGAATTTTGCTCGCCGCATCTGCCTTTTCTAATTTTGATTTGGTCTTTAATCAATTTGCCGAGCCGTATAGAAAATCGGCTTGGAATACATCAGAAATGGGCAAAGTGATTAGCGATTTTCGTGATGAATATGGTCAAACGGATACAGTTTGGATTGTGCCTTATCCATATTGGGTAGATACGCGTCTGCCCGGCGTGTGGGCTGGGATTCCAGACCGCGACTTTGCATTATTCCCCGAACGTTTGCATGAGAGTTTGGCATTCCCTGCACCGAAGATGTTTATCTATTGGAATGTAGATACTGAAACTGAGAAAATTCTTAGGGAACTCTACCCGAATGGTGAAGTTAGCCGATATACTTCGGCGTTTGATGGTAAAGATTTTTATATCTTTTTAGTGGAAGAGTAAACACCCTCACCCTAACCCTCTCCCAAAAGGAGAGGGGACTCGACTCCCTTCTCCAACGGGAGAAGGGTTGGGGATGAGGGTAAAAAAATATGAAAAACGAAAAGCACTCTTGGATTTACGATTTAATTTTTATCTTCGTCCTGCTTGTGGCAGGGTATTTACGCATTGGTGGATACAACTGGGGAGAAGGTCATCACCAACATCCAGACGAATTATTTTTAACAGGCGTGTTAGATAATTTACGCGCCAAAACTTGTGAAGACCCAACTATCCCCGTAGATGGATGTTTGCCAGAACAAAAACGCTGGATGACGATTGGTGAATATTTTGATTCATCCACATCTACGCTTAGCCCGTATGTGCGCGGACATGGTTTCTTCGTGTATGGCAATTTGCCAATGACGATTTCGCGTGTGTTGTTAGAAGCATTTCAAGATGAAATTACCAACTCCAAATTTTTTGCTCGTCAACTTTCTGCCATTGCAGATTTGTTCACGATTTTAATTTTGTATTTATTGGTTTCTAAACTATACAGGCAAAAGATTGGGCTATTTGCGGCAACATTTTCTGCATTTGCAGTTTTACAAATTCAACAATCACATTTCTTTACTGCCGATACATTCTTGTTGATGTTTATGACGTTAACTTTGTGGTTTGCGGTTGCGATTATAAGTAATGAGAAACAAGTAATGAGCAATGAGGAAAGTTACGAGAAACAAGAGATAAGTAATGAGGAAAAAATAACGAGTGAAGAAATATCTCGAAACTCGTATCTTGTAACTCGTAACTCATTACTCGTTACTCTTATCCGCCACCCTCTCTTCCTCCTCACCATCGGTTTCGGATTTGCACTCGGCATGGCGATGTCGTCAAAAATCAATGCCGCCGTTTTGTGTTTGGTTTTACCTTTCGCATTTTTTGTTCGTTACTTAATCTACGACCGTGACAAAAAACTTACCACTGATTACTGGCTACTAATAACTGCTCTGCTAATCACAGGCGGACTCGCCACCATCATTTCATTCCGCATCTTTCAACCTTACGCATTCGATGGCATCGGATTAAATCCGCAATGGCTTGCCAACTTAAAAGAACTACAAGCGCAAGCCTCTGGCACAGCCGATTTGCCGTGGAATTTGCAATGGGCAAGAAGGTCAAATTTATTTTCATTTCAAAACTTAACCGTTTGGGGATTAGGTCTTCCGCTTGGCATATTGGCATGGACAGGTTTCGTGCTCATGGGTTGGCGTATCTTAAAAGGTGAATATCAACATCTTTTATTATGGGGTTGGACTGCTTTCTACTTCACATGGCAATCACTGCAATTCAACGCCACCATGCGTTATCAATTACCAATTTACCCGTTGCTTTGTATGATGGCGGCGTGGGGAATCTTTGAGTTAGCAAAAATCAATTACCAATCACGCATTGCGAATTACGCATTACGCTTTACAACTTTTATCATAGGTGCAACCGTCCTCATCCTCACCACCATTTGGGCATTTGCATTTCAAAGTATGTATCTACGTGATGAAACCCGCATGGCCGCATCGCGCTGGATTTTTGAAAATGCGCCTGCTGGCATAAACCTCAGCATTCAAACTGAAAATGATACATACAATCAACCGCTTCCCATTTCGCCACAATTATTTATCGCCTCGGGGAATCCATATTTATTAAACTTCACGCCACGCGAGGAAGGAGTATTGCGCGAAATAAATTTTGGATACGCGCTTGATGTTTCTGGATTGCCCACAAACATTGACATTACTGTCTATTCCGCCTC
>JAEURH010000105.1 GCA_016789365.1 Anaerolineales bacterium | reverse complement strand
GTTGTGATTGGTGGAACAGTCGGCTCAGTGATTGGTCCATTTGTTGCGGGACCTGCCGGCAATTTAGTGAATACATGGGAAATTGACCCACTAGCAGGTGCGTATTTAATCGCCGCGATTTTGTTTGCAATTGCGGCAGTGGTTGTATTTATCGGGTTACGTCCAGACCCGCGCGAAATCGGTAAAGAAGTAGCAGAAAAATTTCCTGAAACAATCATCAGAAAAGGTCAAGCAAGAAGCGTGTTGGAGATTCTTCGTCAGCCTGCTACACTGGTTGCAGTCACTGCAATGGTTTTAGGTCAAATGGTGATGGTGTTGGTGATGGTGATTACATCGCTTCACATGCACGACCATCAACATGGGCTCACAGATATTTCGGCTGTGATTGCGTCACATACATTTGGGATGTTTGCATTTTCAATTATTTCGGGTAGGCTCGCCGATTCGTGGGGGCGTGAAAAAGTGATTTTGAGTGGCGCAATTACATTAGTGGTTGCTTGCATTGCCGCAACCATTTCACCCGATGTATTGCCATTAGGCGTGGCATTATTTTTATTAGGGCTTGGTTGGAATTTTTGTTTCGTGGGTGGTTCAACATTATTAGCCGACCAACTTTCACCAGCCGAACGTGCGCGTACACAAGGCTTCAACGATTTATTAGTCGGCTTGGCATCTGCATTTGGAAGTTTAGAAAGCGGTTTTATTTTCGCATCACTTGGCTATAACATGATGGCGTACGTCAGCGCGGGCTTTGCATTAATCCCAATTATTGTTGTGATTGTGTGGATGATGCGAAAATCAAAAATTCAACTTGCATGATAAAAAAAGTTTTAGGCATTCATTACAAATCATTTTTGTTTTTCTTTGTACTTGGTGCAAGCATTACTTTTGCATTGGGGCGTTATCTTCAATTTCATTCCACAGGCAACGATTTTTGGAATATTTTATATTATGGAAGAAACATGACTCTCTCTCAACCTGAGTCTTGGTATAACGGATTTTATCCATTTGGATATGCTTTTTTGATTGGGCAAATGCCGTTTACCTATATTCTTCCGATTGCCTACATTATCAATTCGCTTCTCGCTGGACTTTTCACTGCTTCTGTTTCAACATTCCTTGTTTACACCCAAAATATTTTTGCAGTGCTTATTGCAACCTTCGGTTCTATTGCCGCTCCGTTTGTATTTCAAAGCATTCACACCATTGGTCCCGACATTGGCGCAGCGGCGTTTGTTGCTTTTGCAGTTTTCTTGCTTTGGAAAAATTATTTTGAAAGACAAAATGACTTTACAAATTTAAATTCAATTTTGATTGGCATATCACTTGGTTTAGGCTTTCTCACGCGTACCCATGTCATAATCTCTGCGGTTGCAATTTTCTTTAGTTATTTTTTATTAATCGGTATTCGTCCGTTTCGTTCAAGAATCCTAATGGCAGGCGTATTTTTATTGTTTGTTTGGTTACAGGTCATTGTCAATCTTGCATCAGGTCATGGCGCATTTGAAACGGCACAAGCTTTCAATATGTATAAATTTTTATATGGTTTTAACTCTACTTATCCACCTGCCCCAGCGGAAATTGCTCAGTTTTCTTTGTTTGATGAGATTACCCGAAACCCACGATGGTTTTTTCAAGCATACTTAATTCCATTTCAATTTCTGATATCTTATGCGTTTATGCCTGTAATTTGTTTTGTACTATCGCCTAAAGGAAAATTCTCAAAATATGCTTTATTTTCTTTTTTGTATATTATTCTTTACTCAATTCCTATTGCGGTTGGCGATAGCGCTCGCGCACCATTAATGATAATGAACGCATATATTACTTGCATGGCGTTTATCCTTGCAACAATAAATGCACAAGCAGAAAGATACATTCCCAAGATAAAGTGGACGGGGTTAGCGGTTGGCATTTTATTCATTGTTCTAAGTTTTAATACCTATAAGAATTGGTTGTTCTATGACGCTGAATTTATCCGCGCCAATGCTTCAGAACGGAAAAATTTATCTGTAATTGAGGCGACATTACTTACTAATGGAATGAAATCGCCAACAGAAATTTTTGCAGACCGCTACGATTTTTACACACCTAATACGATGCCATACCGCTCACGCCAACTTGGCAATTGGAATATGGATTGGGTCTGGGGATATAAAGAAGAATATCCGCCTCTGCCTAATGACTCTATAGAATCATTTCTGATTGCTTGTAAAGAACAAGGCATTCGTTATCTTGTCCTCTCTCAAAACAGTTATCATCGTGGTGAAATTTTTAGCCTCATTTACAATGAAGAAATCAATCTTGAGTTCATAGGTTTGCGTTTTATTGGTCAACGAGGCAACATGCGGATTTATGAAGTTAAATAAAAAAAGCCACTGAAAGTTAGTGGCTTTTTTATTTTGTTTAACCTCTGCGTTTAATTGCTCCGCCTCTAGCGCCCGAGGTCTTTAACTTATTGCCCGAAATAGGGGATTTTCTCGGCGCAGTACTTCTTGATGGAGTCATCCCCGCTTTGACAGGTTTGCCAAACATTCCAAACGCGGCTTCTAATGATTTTGCGGCAGTGGCTTGGTCTAAACCTGTAGTCCGTGAAAGTTCATTAATCATGCCACTGTTTTGCAAAATGTTCGGGTCAATTTTGCCTTTGCTCATTTGGTTGAACATATCGTCTAAATCAAATGAGTTGGAGTCACGTTGAGAAGTTGGATGATGCGCGAGTAGTTTATAAGCGACAAATGAAACGACCATCATCGCAATTTGCGGCGGAATGTTCATTTTCTTGGCAAGTTTTTCTACATACGGTTGTAACAAAAGCATAATGGGATTATTCATACCCATTTGATTCATCGGGTTTGCTTGTTGTCCCTGATTCCCGCCCATAAACATTTCGAGCAAGCCCATCATGTCGCCTAATCCGCCAGTTTGTTGTTGACGACTTTGAGTTGGCATCATCGAAGGTTGACCACCGCCAAGCAAACTGCCTACGAGTTCAGCCATCGGGTCCACAGGTTGTTGTGATTGACTACCTTGCTGACGTGAGTTGACTAACACTTTGAGAATATCTTCCATTGACATAATATCTTCTCCTTCAAAATAATTCCCTCTCCCTTAATGGGAGAGGGGTAGGGTGAGGGTCATTCCGATTTTTCAGTGGATGCAGGTTTGGCTTCTGGTTCAGATTTCGTCTCAGACTTAGTCTCAGATTTTTTTGTTGAGGTCGAACTTCCAGAAGGCGATTTATTGTCGGTAGCATAAAAGCCTGAGCCTTTGAAAATGATTTTGGTTGGGGTAATCACTTTCTTAAGTGCTTTCTTTTTGCATTCAGGACAAGTCTTTAATGGATTATCAGTAAAAGATTGATGTTTTTCAAACTGAACTCCGCAATTTTCACAGCGGTAGGTATAAACGGGCATACTTGCTCTCCTTGCTTGGTATAACGTCCCACAGGTTTTTATTAAGATACTGCTGGATTTCTTAAACCTGCGGGACGGTTTTTTTATTTCAACCGTGAGATTATAGCCTGCCTACTAACGAGTCGCAAGCCTTGAAAGGTGGCATGTTATAATTTTCTTATATATGCTAACCATCGAAATCACCTATTGCGCCGCCTGACATTACACTAACCGAGCCGTGGGCTTGGCAGAAGAAATATTAAAAGAATACGAGCACGTCGTTGAGGCGTTGACCTTAGTTCCTGACGAAGGTGGCAAGTTTGAGGTCAGTGTGAATCGGAAGTTAATCTTTTCTAAAATAGAATTAAAACGTCATGCTGAAGCAGGCGAAATCTTAAATCTTATATCAAAACTGGTGGATTAATTCATGGCAAAAAAAGGTAGAGTGTTTTCAGGTGCAAGACCAACAGGGCGACAACATTTAGGAAATTATTTAGGCGCGATTCAAAATTATGTGGCGTTACAAAAAGATTATGACTGCGTGTATTGTATTGTAGATGTTCATGCTTTAACAACAGTGGAGACGACACAAGACCTGCGCCTCAATACGTTTGAAATGGCGCTAGATTGGCTAGCGGCGGGCATTCGCCCAGAGGAATCAATTTTGTTTGTGCAATCACACGTCCCCGAAGTGATGGAATTGCATACTTATCTTTCTATGGTCACTCAGTTTGGCAAATTAACTGATTTGCCGACATTCAAAGAAAAAGTTCGCCAGCAACCAGAGAATGTTAATTATGGTTTGTTGGGCTATCCCGTTTTGATGACGGCCGATATTGTTCTATATAAAACAGATATTGTTCCCGTCGGCATTGACCAAGCCCCACACCTTGAATTTGCACGTGAAATTGTACGTTCGTTTAATTATCGCTACAATACCAAAGCATTAATTGAACCACAAGTGAAACATACCGAAATTTTGAAAGTGGTCGGCATTGATGGCAAAGACAAAATGAGCAAGAGTTTGAATAATCATATTGAACTTGCTTCCACGCCAGAAGAGACGACAAAGCGCGTGCGCGAAATGGTCACTGACCCTGCGCGGATGAAGAAAACTGACCCCGGCAACCCAGATATTTGCAACGTGTTCACTATGCACAAAATTTTTTCTCCACAAGAGGAAGTGGATATGATTAATGTTGAATGTCGCAAAGCGGGCATCGGCTGTGTGGATTGCAAACTTCGTTTCGCAAATAATCTAAATAAACATCTTGAACCTTTCAGAGCAAAGCGAAATGAATTGGCTTCACAAGAAAGTTATGTGAAAGATGTTTTGAATGATGGCGCAAAACGCGCAGGCGCAATTGCAAAAGAAACAATGAAAGAAGTTCGTGAGGCGATGCAGTTACCGTAATGCGTGATGCGTAATCCGTAAAAAGCACTTTACGCATTACGAGTTACGGATTAATTTTTATCCCATGCGCCTACTTATCCAACGAGTTTCTCAAGCCAGTGTAACAGTGGATGGAAAGACCATTTCCAAAATTGGAAAAGGTCTTTTGATTCTTGTCGGGGTAGGTCACAAGGATGGGGAAACAGAAGCAACTTTCCTCGCGGAAAAAGCGGCGAATCTCCGCATCTTTGAAGATGAAGCGGGTAAAACAAATCTATCAGTTTTAGATGTCAAAGGCGAAGCGATAGTCGTTTCTCAATTTACGTTGTATGCCAACACATCCAAAGGACGGCGACCATCTTTTATAGAAGCGGCATTGCCCGAAGTTGCAGAACCATTAGTGAATCGTTTTGCGGAATTATTACGCAGTCAGGGCGTGCCGACTCAAACAGGTCAATTTGGTGCAAACATGTTGGTAGAAATTCACAACGACGGACCCGTGACAATATGGCTCGAAAAATAAAACCAAACATGTTGCAAAGGTTTTTACATCGGTTCATTATGCTTCGCCCAGTAACTGCATTCTTTGCAGACAAAACTCACATTATTGATAATGCAATCCTCAAACTCACAAAAGGAAAACATTCGCTTTCAGAATATTTGGGCTGGAATATTATTCAAATCAATACCATTGGGGCAAAAACAGGAAAACTACATCAACTGGTTTTGTTAGCACTCATAGATGAAGAAAAAATTGGGCTCATCGCCTCAAACTTTGGGCGAAAACATAACCCAGGTTGGTATTACAACTTAATCAAGAACCCACTTTGTGATGTTCAACTCAATGGGCATTGGGGAAAATATACTGCCCGCGAAATACATGATGAAGAATATAAAAAATATTGGCAAATGGCAGTTGACTCTTATAAAGGCTACCAAAAATATAAAGAACGTGCCTCACATCGTCACATTCCGCTCATGCTTTTAGAGCCTGCAAAATAATTGTCAAGATTAAAAGAATATGATAAAGTTAAGTTTGTAGGATGCAAGTAGGTTTTCGTTGTGGAAGTAAAGACGACGGCTCAAAGCACGATATTGAGCCGTTTTATGATTACCGCCCGATGAAAGACACAACCTGCGTCACCTAATTTTTTTATTTTGCTTAGGAGGCAAAAAATGTCTGAACGTATCATCGGAACGGTCAAGTGGTTTAACGGAACCAAAGGCTACGGCTTCATCGAACGTGAAGGCGGCGCAGATGTCTTCGTACATTTCTCCGCCATTCGCGGCGATGGTTTCAAAAACCTACAAGAAGGTCAAAAAGTCGAATTCACAATCGAAAACGGACCTAAAGGTTTACAAGCCGCAGACGTCGTGGTTCTCTAAACTGAACCCAACCAAAAGAGTCTCATCGCAAGATGAGACTCTTTTTTGTTAACCGATTAAGTGCGTCGCGCCAAACAATTTTAGATTTTTTTACCATCAAAGCGCGACGCACCCCGCTCACGCCTCTTTCGGGACCCATAACTGGGTATCTGTTTCAACAGCCATTGCCCCAGCCCCAAGCATTGACTCTACATCTATATCCGTCCAAACTCCGCCAGCACCGATAATTGGCAAACCAATCATCCCCGCCGACCGAACAATATCTAACGAACGCGGAAACAAAGATTTCCCATACAGTCTGCCAGTGATTAACTCCCCTCTCCTTTTAGGAGAGGGGTCGGGGGAGAGGTCAGGCAATGCCCCACGCGGAGATGAAATACTAATTGCACTTGCCCCTTCTTGAATCAACTTTGGACCCAAAGATAATATCTGTTCATGTGGCAAAGCAAAAATCAAAGGCAATTCACCCAAACATATTTCTAAATTTAATAAAATAATGTCATCAGATAATAAAGGCGCAAACCCAAGTTGAATAGCCATCACATTTTCAATATTTTCTAATTGCCTCACCATTTGTTGAGTCTCTTCAGGTCTATCAGCCATTAAGTGAACAATAATCGGCAACTCGGAGCGATTCCATTTAGCAGAATATTTTTTGATGACACTGCTAAATCCTGGATTCGGCAGACCTGTATGTAACAAAACTCCACCCGAAAATTCGATTGCAGTTGGCGAACCAGTTGGAAGTCTAGGACGAAGCGAAATGGGATTGGTGACAAATGCACCCAATTTATTAAGACTTCCGAAGTCTCCGAGACTTCGGAAGTCTGGCGCGAATCCTAACATCCCAGCCGAATTGATTAATGGTTTGCTGAAAAATAAATCTCGTTTCATTGAATCAATTTTATTGTACAATACCTTTATGGATAATGTAATTTATTCTGCATCCGCTTTTCAGGCTTTTCTCTTTAATTTTGTAACCATCGGCTTTTTCTTCTTAATAGGCGGTGGCGGATTTTTGCTGACGATATTTAGACCCAAAAGCAAAAGAAAAAAAGGACACGATACTTTTGAACGGATTGGGTTAGGATGTGCTTCTGTTATTCTTTTATTAGCAGGTGTGTTGATGGCTTTTGTATCGGTGAACACATACCTAACTGGTGATAAAACTGTCACTGTGATTGTGGATGATAAAAGAGAAGTGACCAGAAATTGTGGCACAAATAATAATTATAGAACTTGCACAAGTTATGTAGTAGAAACCCATAGCGGACAAAAATATATTGATTTCTCACTTCCACAAGAAGTTTGGGAAGAAATACAACTCAATACTTGTTATCAATTTACTTACTATCCGCCACAATCATTGCTTGGCAAATATTTGCAAGAAGATACTTCTGATTCTTATGAATCTGCTTCTACAATTACAAGAATCGAAAAAGTAAATTGCCCTTAAGTAAAAATTGGAAGTCTGTAAGACTTCCAATTTTTTTTCCCTCTCCCTTTGGGAGAGGGGTAGGGGTGAGGGAAATTATCCCAATCCCATCACCTTCAACATCTCATCATTGCTCGTGAATTTGAATTCTTCCAAGCCGCGTTTTTTGGCTTCTTCTGCTTCAACGGCTTCAAGTTTTTTGATGTCTTCTTTTGTGATAATAGCTTTATTCAAACCATTTAATTTATTTTTTACATCATCAGGCGTTAACTTGTTACCCGCTTCTTTTGTTTGTAAATAAGCCAACACTGCCTTAGCCGCATGAGTTCCATCTTTGCGCGCATAACCGACTAAACCTTCACTTGCTTTGCGAGACCATCCACCGACGAAAACACCTTCAATCGTTGATTCATACGAAATGTTATCAATCGGGAATTTGGGGGTTTCATTTTTTATAAATTCATTCCATTTGGCAGGCAAGCCAAAAGAATCATCCACTTTGTCACCAATTGCAAAGATGACCGTATCTACATCTAATAGATGTTTTTTGCCAGTGCCTTTGGCTGAGGCGTGACCATTTTCATATACTAAAATATTTTCTTCAATTTCAAGTTGTTTCAAAACACCATTTTCACCAAGCATTCGTGAAGGTGATGCTAACATTTCAAAATGAAAGCGCGCGTTTTTGGTTTTCGGGTCTGCTTTGGGTAAAGCCTCAAGTATCTTTGCTTTACCAGCCTCCACATCCACATGAAGCGGGTCTAAAATCGAGTGCATACGTTTCATCTCGTTTTCAAAATCTTCCATATCAAGATAACTAATCAAGTGCTTCATTTCTTCTTTTGTAAAATTCACATCTGATGGTCCACGCCGCACAATTGAAATAATATCCTCGGCATCGCGATAATAAATTAAATATCGTGCAATATCAATCATTACATTACCTGCGCCAATAATGGCACAGCGTTTTCCAATACGAAATTGTTTTTGGCTAAATGGTGGCAAACCATTATAGTGATACACTAAATCTTTAGCGTGATATACACCTTCAAGTTCTTCGCCTTCCAAGCCCAACCATTTTGTACCTTGCGCACCAGCCGAAACTAAAATTGCATCAAAACCCATTTCACAAATTTGTTCAATTGTGAAATCACCATTTTTACCAACAGCAACATTTCCGTAATAATCAATGTTTGCATTATCCAACACCTGACGAAATTGTTTTCGCAAACCTTCTTTCATTGTATGCTTATCAAGAAAAATTCCATATTCAGCCAACCCACCTGCTTTAAAATCGCGATTGAATAATGCCACCTTAACGCCATTGTTTGCAAGTTCACGCGCACCAAATAAGCCAGCGGGTCCTGCACCAATCACAGCCACAAATTTTTGATTTTCCACAGTGTAAATTCTCCTTAATCAAAGTGATTATATTTGAAAAATTCTGGCATCACAACCTAACAATTATGCTAATATTAAGCATCAATATGGAGGCACTATGATTGACGAACCCAAAGAAGACCCCGCCAAAAAAATGAGGAAACTCATTGGAAGCAACTCGCCATTAACACGCCTGCCGAAAAAAAGTGAGCCAATTAATAACGCCGCTTCAATCGAGCCAACGAACAAGAGCGATGCTTCGCCTCCTAAAAAAGTTTCGATACCAACCAATCGCCCGACTCAGATTCAAAACCAAAAAATCGCTTCAAAACCTGACCCGAAACCTGTTCCTGTTTCAACAAGCAGTTTTTTTGGCCCCCGCTTCTGGACGATTGCCAGTGTTATCTCATTGACAATTAACGGCATTACACTACTTGCTTTATTGATTACTGCCTTCATTCTCTTGCGGAATGGGTTAGGTATTTCTGCTTTATTAAATATGGGTAATAGTTTACTTGGTGGCTTATATACCAATTTTGAAAAAATGGATAGAGCCAGTATTCAAACCAATGTGGAAGTGAATACAACGATTCCAGTTAAATTTGATTTGCAACTCAATCAACAAACTAATGTTGTACTAAGTCAAGATGTTACCATCACCAATGCTTTGGTGACAGTAAACACCGGTGGATTAAATATCTCACGCGCCAATACCACCATTGTTCTACCGCAGGGAACATCTCTACCAGTTGTGCTAAACTTGGTTGTGCCAGTAGATACAACTGTGCCAGTCACATTAAATGTGCCAGTAGATATTCCATTGAGTCAAACACAATTGCATGAACCCTTTACTGGTTTACAAGATGTCGTGCGCCCGTTTTATTGCATGATTAATAGCAATGCTGTGAACTTAAATGGCGAACCGATTTGTAGGTAAACGTAATACAAAATCAAAATCTTTTGCCACAGAGCCACAGAGAAAAATGAGGTTTAAGAA
This sequence comes from Anaerolineales bacterium, assembly GCA_016789365.1. Classification (GTDB taxonomy): domain Bacteria; phylum Chloroflexota; class Anaerolineae; order Anaerolineales; family Villigracilaceae; genus Villigracilis. The sequence goes on along the minus strand of JAEURH010000105.1, from coordinate 1,970 downwards.
TCTTTTCTCAAAAATCTCTGTGAACTCTGTGGCTAATTCTTCATGAAATTTATTCTGGAGTTAAATTGAAAAATAACATTACACAAGTTACATTAAAAAACGGCATGAAAGTTATGCTCAAAGAAATTCACACCGCGCCGATTATTTCCTCATGGATTTGGTACAAAGTTGGCTCGCGAGATGAACCAACTGGCAAAACGGGAATTTCTCATTGGACTGAACACATGATGTTCAAAGGTACAAAAAAATTCCCCAGTGGCACACTAGATAAAGCCATTTCTCGTGACGGTGGTAGATGGAATGCTTCCACTTCGAGAGATTCAACCCGTTATTTTGAAACCATGCCTGCCGATAAAATCGATTTGGCTCTTCGCCTTGAAGCAGACCGAATGCAAAATACAATTTTCACTGAAAAAGAAGTGGCTTCTGAAAGAACCGTCATTATTTCGGAAAGAGAAGGAAGCGAAAACGAACCCACTTTTCTTTTAGGTGAAGCGGTGCAACATGCCGCATTTCGTGTGCATTCGTATCATCACGAAATCATTGGCGATAAAGCAGATTTGCTCACAATCACACGCGATGATTTATACAATCACTACAAAACATATTATGTTCCTAACAATGCCATTCTTTGCCTCGCAGGTGACTTTGATACAAAGACTATGTTGAAAAAAGTTAAAGCATTGTACGAAAAAATTCCTAAAGGGAAAATTCCGCCGCGTATGATTCGCCCTGAACCTCCACAAAAAGGGGAAGTGAGATTAAGTGTTGAAGGTCCCGGCGAAACAGCGTTTACTCAAATTGCTTATCACATCACCAATGCTACACACCCTGATTATTTCCCCATTCAAGTAATGGAAAGTTTACTCAATGGTGCTAGCGGACTTTCCTATAAAACTGCTCGTTTGTATCGCGCTCTAGTTGATAGAGAATATGCAGTGGATGTGTCTGGTTGGTCAGAATCAAATATTGACCCGACTTTATACCGCATCACCATTACACATCGCCCAGATAAAACACCTGAACAAGCATTATCTGTGTTTGATAATGAAATTAAAAAAATACAAAATGAATTAATCACCAAAGAAGAAATTACACGCGCTGTTAAACAAGCCAAAGCCGTGTTTGCATACGGAAGTGAAAATATTACACATCAAGCCTTTTGGATGGGATATACATCTATGTTTGCAGATTACAGTTGGTACACAACCTATGTAGATAAACTTGCAAAAGTTACACCGCAAGATGTGCAAAGAGTCGCACAAACTTATTTACAACCATCGAATCGTGTTGTTGGTGTGTATATTCCGAAAGGCAGGGGATAAATGGCTAAATCAAATTACAAACTCGCAAAATCATCTTTTCCTAGCGCAGAAGATGTGCATCAAGTCACTTTATCAAATGGCATTACAGTTTTAGCGCGTTCCAACTTTAATAGCCCATCTATTTCAATGGGTGGCTATTTACCTGCTGGTGCAATTTTTGAAAGTGATGAAAAACTTGGGTTAGCAGATTTTGTTTCAACATCATTAATGCGTGGTACGCAAACTCGCAACTTTGACCAAATTTATAACGAACTTGAATCTGTTGGTGCAAGTATGGGCTTTGATTCGGGTGTGCATAACACAAATTTTGGTGGGCGAGCATTGGTTGAAGATTTGCCATTGTTATTGCAATTGCTTGCTGAATCTTTGCAAACGCCAACTTTCCCAAATGATGAAGTCGAGCGTTTGCGTGCTCAGTTGTTAACTGGGCTTGCTTTACGCGCGCAAGATACTTCTGAAATGTCGAGCTTGGTGTTTGAAGAAATTTTGTATGAAAATCATCCGTATGGTAGACCGAATGATGGATTTGTTGAAACGATTCAATCTATTACGCGCGATGATATGGAAAAATTTCATCGCCTCTTTTTTGGACCGAGAGGCATGGTCATTGCTATTGTAGGTGCGATTCAGCCCAAGCAGGCTGTC
>JAEURH010000104.1 GCA_016789365.1 Anaerolineales bacterium | reverse complement strand
CCGCCGCATCAACATGACGATGGATTTGCTTTTATCGGGGGCATTTTATTTTGTGCAAGGCGGCGTAAGTGGACCCGCTTTTTGGGCTGGCTTGCTTCCCATTTTGACTGGTTCTGTATATTTTGAGCTTTTTGGCGCAACGCTTTCCGCCATTGTTTTCAGCATATTCGTTTTAGTGATAGGTGTGCAATCGCAAGAGAATTTGTCGGTTTCATTTTTCGTCGCCGCTATTCTTTCTATTTTAGGAATTATTTTTGGCTTTATTGGGCGCAGATTATTAGGCATGATGCGTAAGAATCGTGCCTTGTGGGTGGATGCCGAAGAAAAGAAACGTGCTATTCAAAATGAACGCATGCGTGCTATTTATGAATTAACTTCCACGCTTTCCTCTACGTTGAGTTACAAACGTGTGCTTGATTCTGCATTAGATATGAGCACCGCCGCATTAAACCCAGATATTGAAGAGTCGGTTAGCGACCCATTAGTGGGTGCTGTGATGCTATTCAATGCTAGTAAATTACGCGTTGGTTCTGCCCGCCGTTTTACCAGTTCAGATATGCGTGTGACATTTGATGCCGCCGAAGGAATACTCAAACGCGCATTAGATGAAGGTGACCCTATTACTTTCAAAGATATTGGTTATGACCCTGAACTCGGTAAAGTTGTAGCACTCCGCAATTGCACCAGCGGATATTGCTTCCCATTACGAAGTGGTTTCAATGTTTATGGTGTTTTATTGTTTGCTCACCCCGAACCTGATTATTTCAATGCTGACCGCCTGAAATTGCTAGATATTATCGGCAGGCAATCTGTCATTGCGATTCAAAATGCACGTTTGTATCAAGATTTAGTCGAAGAAAAAGAACGCATGGCAGAAGTTTATGAAGATGCGCGTAAAAAACTCGCGCGTGATTTGCATGATGGTCCCACACAATCTGTTGCGGCAATGGCAATGCGGTTGAACATCACAAAACGAATGTTAGCAAAAGATGTCAAAGCCGCTTCGGAAGAAGTGACCAAACTTGAAGAACTGGCGCATCGCACCACCAAAGAGATTCGTCACATGCTGTTTACATTGCGTCCGCTCATTCTTGAGTCACAAGGGCTTGGTGCGGCTATTCAATCAATGGCAGATAAAATGATGGAAACCTATTCTCAAAAAGTTGTAGTGGATATTGAAGAACGCGCCACACAACAACTTGAAATGGGTAAGCAAGGCGTTATTTTTTACATCGTTGAAGAAGCCGTCAATAACGCTCGCAAACATGCTTCGGCTGAAACCATCGCCGTCAAACTTCGTCAGGTAGATACAGGTGTTGTATTGTTAGAAATAATTGATAATGGCGTTGGCTTTGATGTGCAATCCGTTACCCAAAATTATGATAAACGTTCCAGCAGTAGTTTGGGCATGGTCAACTTGCGCGAACGTGCTGAATTGGTGAATGGATATTTCCAAATTGAATCAAAACCTAAAAAGGGAACAAAGATTCAAGTGTATATTCCGCTCACCGAAGAAGCGGCAGATAGATTACATCACGCACGCAGGAAATAAATTCGCTTCATACTTAAGGGGAAAATTGATTCTGCTACCTCAACATTTGCTTATCTTCAACACCGCACGGGGATAAATCCCCGCGCTACGCCTACAAAGCCCGCTCAAGCGTGCTACCCATTCTCAAAAAGTTTTTTCAAAATCGGCAGAGCATTCACCACAGCCAACCCACGATGGCTGATTCGGTTTTTATGTTCAGAATCCAACTCCGCCATTGTTTTACCTAACTCTGAAAATAAAAAGATAGGGTCATAGCCAAACCCATTGGTTCCTCGTTCTTCGGAAATAATTTCACCGTAGCAATTGCCTTCGGCAAATTCAACCTCGCCATTTGGTGTTGCAATTGCAATCGTAGCATGAAAGTGTGCTTTCCATGGTGTAGGTTTATCTTTCAAATTTTCTAAAAGATACATTCTTCTATCTTTATCAGTCGCATTTGGTTTGGGAGAATATCTCGCTGAATACAAGCCCGGAGCGCCATTCAAGGCATCCACTTCTAAACCTGAATCATCGGCAATGGAAATCAACCCACTGATTTGAGCAAATTCACGAGCCTTTTTCCCAGCATTTTCTTGATAATTTTTTCCATCTTCTATAACATCAAGATTCAAATTAATATCGGCTGGTGTGAGTATCTGAACATTCAAGTCTCTTAGCAATTCTTGAAATTCAATCACTTTGCCTTTGTTATTGGTTGCGATTAATAGTCTTTGCATAAATATTTTCTCGGATTGCAGACTTTAATCTGCTTTTTAGGCGGACTAAAGTCCGCGCTCCAGTTTTTCTAATGCCCATTTTGCATGAGTTTGGATTAATGGTTCATCATCTTGCATGGCTTTTTCAAGCAGGGGAATATCTTTTTTATTTTTATTATTTCCAATCGCAATAGCAATATTACGAGCATAGCCACGTCGCTTGGTGCGTTTGATGGGAGATTTTTTGAAGCGTTGGTTAAAAGTCGCAGGGTCAAGAAGCAGGTCGGAGGTCAAGACTGGAAGCGGGATTTTTGTTTCAAAAGCAGAATCGGCTGGTTGAGCAAATCGATTCCACGGGCAAACTTGTTGACAAATATCGCATCCAAAAATCCAATTTCCAATTTGTTCGCGCAAATTTTCTGCAATTTCATTTTTATGTTCAATAGTGAGATATGAAATACAACGGTTTGAATCGAGTGTGCGATTTGGCAAAATGCAGTTTGTCGGGCAAGCAGTAATGCAACGATTACAATTGCCACAGTGGTCGGTCGAAAAAGATTCATCGGGTTCGAGTTCGATGCCAAGCAAAATTTCTGCCAGAAAAAAAGTTGAACCTGCTTTTGGGTTGATAAGCATAGAATTTTTTCCAATCCAACCTAAGCCTGCGCGTTGGGCAATCTCTCTTTCAAGAATGGGTCCGCTATCTGTGTAATATCGGTTTGGGATTTTTTTACCAAGTTGTTCTTCAATAAAATCAACAATGGCTTTTAGTTTTTGTGGAAGCACATCATGGTAATCATCGCTGAGGGCGTAAGAAGCGATTTGTAATTCATGGTCTCGATACGGTGGCTTATTTTCTTTAAGATTATGCTGGTTTTTATCTGCGCCACCTACTCGACCATCGGATACTGGAGCATACGGAATTGCTAAAACTAAAATAGATTTGCACTCAGGCAGAATTTGTTTTGGGTCGGCACGGCGGGTAAGGCTTCGTTCAGTTGATAAATAATTCATTTCCCCGTGATGATTTTTATTTATCCAATCTTGAAAGATGTTAAAGTTTTGAAGTGGCTCAGAAGAAGTAACGCCAGCCAAGATGAATCCTAGCTGGCGTGCTTTTTGTTTGATGGCTTGTCTTAAGTCATTCAAGTTTATCGAACAATGATTTTTACGAATATGGCTTTCCCAAAAGTGACTCCATTGGGGTTCACCATTTGCCATGCACTAGTATAAGCACCAATGCCTGTTGGGGCTTTAAAGTTGACTGAGATTTCAACTTCCTCCCCACTTAATACAGGTGCTGTCAGCGGCACAAATTGCCCATTCATGCGTTCGCCATAAGAAAAGACGAGGCGGTATCCTTCTCCCCATGTACAAGTGCCAGTGTTTTTAATTCGCCATGTCTTCACAAATTCTTGTCCGGGAGCCATAGGCGTATCGTCTGGTATGGTCACGTCAATTGTGGCATCGTCAAAAGCAAGGTCGTTACACAGTACACCTGGCGTGCCAAGTGCAATTTGTGTTGGGTCTGTGGCAAGGGCAAGTGTGGCGGTCTCAGTAGGTATTTCAGGAGTTGGGGTATCTGTTGGTGGTGCAGAAGTAGGAGTGAATGCGGCGGCAGTCAGGGTCAATTCTGCTATCACAGTACTAGCGGCAGAGGTACGAATCGCCAGCACATCTGGGGTTGGCTCAATAGGCGTGGCTGGGGCGCAAGCGACAAGGAGTGCAGAGATTAATAATAGAATAGTTGGCAACTTTATGTTCATTAAGAATTTCTCCTTTACGGCTTGTCTTTGTTTATGGAACAGCAATAATCCAAACATAAACAAGCGGACCAAAGTAATTGCCTGCATCGTCTCTTAATTTCCAATAACCTTTATATTGTCCTGGTGTTTTAGGTGCTTTTAGTTTTACAACAAAAGATTGAGTATGTTTTGGTTTTGTATACTCTTCTGCTGCATTCTTTTTTAATTTGATGTCATACCCAGCAAGTTGAGAGACATTTGTTTCAGGGGGGAAGTAACTTTCCAAGTAATCAAAAACATATCCTTCATCCCATGTACAAGTGCCGGTATTAAGAATAGTCCATGCTTTTGAGAACTCTGCGCCAACTTTAATAGAGTCTCCATCAAATGGTTTTGTTTCACCAATATATGCACCATCATTACAACCATTTTGTGTAGTGATTGTGTTAACTGCCGCTATTGAAGTTGGTGTAATTAACAATTGCGGGGTTAGCCCGGGTTGTTGAGTATTAAATGCAAAAGGTGTATTTGTTTCACCAAAAGTACCAGAAGTTGGCAAAGGGGCAATGGTGATAGTTGCGGCTAATGTTCCGGTTGGAAGCGGCGTAGGTGGAACTGCCGCAGCGGTTTGTGTCTGTTGTAAGGCTGCCTGCGTTAACACAATTTCAAACGCTTGTGTTTGAATTGCGCCATCATCTTGTGCAGGCGGTGGTGTGGCTCCAATGTTACAAGCACCAAGCGCAATAGATATAAATAATGCGCCCACTAGCCAAAAAAACTTGCGTAATTTCATGGTACGAACCTCCAAAATTCTAACTTAATTATAACGCACTATGGAGTCGGCGTTTCAGTAGGTGTTTCTGTAAAAGTAGGTGTAGGTGTAAACGTAGAAGTTGGCGTCAGTGTATGGGTAGGAGTCTGCGTAATGGTCGGTGTGCGGCTGGGGGTCAATGAAGGAGGCGGATTACCTAATCTAACAATGCGCGGGTTGACCCAAATCGCATAATCTTGATTGTTGCCACCATTGGCACTGACTACTAATATAAATTTCAAGGTTTCACCTGCTAAGCTACTTAAATCTAAATCAATGGAATAATATTTTCCTTCATAGGCTTCTGCCCAACTGGCAAATGTTTTTACTTGACCATTGTTCAAATAATCTAGCCGAAACAAAACATTGCATTTTGTGGCTTGAAATTGGCAATTGACAAGTGCGCGGAATCGGTCACCATTTTGAACAGTGAAAGCAGGGAATTGCCCACTAATCATTCCGTTTCGTTTATCTTGTGGCACAGTTAGCAAACTAACTTGATTTTCAGTTGCGCCATTTTCTAATTTTGGCTTATTAAGTTTAATTACATATCCTTTTGCATCACCTTCTGCACTAGGGCATGAAATATTATTATTTCCATTAAACCAGTTGGCTTGGCAGTACTGCTCGGCAAAATTGTAAGCAACATAAGCTGGTCCTATCACTTTAATCTTCACCCAAAAAGCAGTATCGGCTTGTGCTCCAATGCCAAACAAAGCACCCGAGGCATTACGTAATTTCCAGTAGCCAGTAAAATTACCATCAGAATTAGGTGATTTAAGCGTAACCGGAATTTCAATATATTGCCCAGGTGCTACACTGCCTGCCAACGAAACCGCAGATGGCGCACTCATTACATCACCACTAAAAAATACAAGCGCGTAAGATGTCGTCCAAGTGCAAGTGCCAACATTTTTGATACGCCAGATTTTAATAAACGATGTGTTGGGGGCAAGCGTACTCCCATCTGGGTAAGTGACATCTGCCAAAAATTGCGCCGCATCACACTTTGAAGTGGGAACTGTTGTGCTAACCCCAACAGTAGGCGTCACCTGAGCAGCCTCAAGCGTAGCAGTCGGTTGTGGCAAACCAGGTGTCGCTGTACCACCCACTTGAACGGTCAGAGCCGAGGCGGTATAAAGTGCGTTAAGGGTAGCAAATGTATCTGGCGTGCCTACTGAATTAGACGGCACATTACAGGCAAGTTGAACAATCAGCAAAACTGCAAAAGTAAGAAGAATAGGTTTACGAGACATGGTTCCTCCAATTTCAATACTTAAGGACGAACCTTCTTTATAAAAAGTTCCTGTTGATTAGGCTGTATTGAAAATTACGGGCAGAAGAAACTAAACCCAACAATTGGGTATTCTTTATAAACTGGCTCTAGCAAAACGATTTGGAACCAACGATTATCATTTTGAGAGGCGGCACGTCCTATCTTCCAGACACGCGTGAAAGTTTTCTTCGTTGCAGATGTAACCTTAACCGTTTGTGGCCCGCTATTATTACCATCTTGCTGTTGCCAACGGAAAATGAATTCAAGTGGACCATTGGTTGTGAAGGTAGCGTAAGCAGTGTAAGTAATATTAGCTGGTTGACATCCTTGAAGTGGGTCACGAGTGACATAAAGTTCTACATTAGTAACTGCAAATTCTGGCTTGTCAGAAGAAGAGACAACAATCTCTGTATAAAAAGCCGCATTTAAGTAACCCACCCCAAAGTTAATCCCATCTGGTGTTTGTAACTTCCATGCTGAGCGATATGTTCCATCTGCTGTGGGGGCAGTTAAAACGAGTGGGATTGGTACTGTTTGCCCAGGTCCCGTCACTTGTGGCAGGTTATATACATACCCGCCACCTAAAACATTCCCATCCCAAAAAACAATTTTATAACTTGTATCCCAAACACAATTGCTGGTGTTGGTGATGTACCATGTTTTTGTAAACACTTCTCCAGGCTTAAAAATTGTACCGTCAACAATATTTTCGTCTTGTAAACTAGCACTGGCGCATTCGGCTTTTGAAGCACCGCCTGAATTGGTAGAGGATATAGAGGTTGTAGGCGTTGATACTATAGCAGTCGGCAATTGATAAGGAGTTTGCGTTGGGATTAAAGTCGCTTCAGGCGTGAGGGTGGGTTGATTCATGTTTTGCGCGGCAACAGTTTCTGCTACTGCTGTTTGGATAGCCGTTTCAGTGCTTGCGCTTCCGCAGGCTGAAAAAATTAAACTAATGGTAGTTAATGTAGCAAAGATAAAATATTTTCTTGATTTGAACATTTTTTTCCTTTCATTCACGCAAAAGATTATACTGTTAAATAACAACGCCTGCATTTGCAGGCGTTGTTGCTTAAAAAACATTTATCTTTATGGACAAGTGAATTGCGCTCGCCCAAATTGCTGATTATTGGGGCTATCTATGTAAATATCAAACCAGTGAGTACCGGAAGCCGTTGTAGTCCAAGAAATGGATACAGATTGTGTGCCTGCGGAAGCAAAGACAAGGTCTGGTGGTACAGGCGGTGTGGCACCGTCACTTCTTATCCACTTAAGTTTTACAGTGCCTGCTCCATTGGTTGTGATGTTTGCTGTAGTTGTGAAGCCTCCACAACCACCTACATTCGCAAATGACACACTCGTAACGGCAAATAGAGGAGATGGAGTATTTGTAGGTGCGGCAACTTTAATCTCTACATAAAAGGCTCTGCCCTGATAACCACTGACAATTGGCACAAGTACATTTCCATTGGTAACTAGCCGCCAATAGCCGCGATAGGTGCCTGGTGTAGTGGGGGCTTTGAGGTCTACATCAATATCAATTTCTTGACCGGGGTTCACAGCGGCAATGGCTTTGGTGGCGGGTCCACTCATGGATTCACCACTGTCAAAGACTAACGAATATCCATTCCATGCACAAGCACCAATATTTCTCAGCCTCCATTTTTTATTAAATGTTTGGCCAGGTAACATTGTTGTACCATCTGGAATTGTCACATCCGTTACAAATTGTGCTAGTGGGCAATTTGGTGTTGCAGTAGCTTGAGGTGTATTTGTAAAAATAGGTGAAGGGATTAATGTAAGCGTGGGTTCATTATTAGGCAATGGTGTAGATGTAAAAATTGGTGTGGCACTTAAAAGGGCTTCCACGGTCTGGGCGGCGGCAGTTAGGCTTAAGTCTTCTCCTTGATTATCGCTTGGTAGGTTACAGGCACTAATAAGCAATGCAAAAATAATGGTTAATTGTATAAGGCGTGTTATTTTTTTCATCAGTTCTCCTTCTTTTGATATTTTACCGCAAGATGTTTTTTATTTTTATCCCCCGCATTTCTTATAAAAAAAGCGCCTGAAGGCATGAAAACCTTTAGGCGCTGAATGAGGTTGACGGTCAAGAAAGAAGCGGTTTATTTTTCGTATGGCTGACCATCTGCGGCGGGTGGAATGGCTCGCCCGACGACACCGGTCAAAATAATCATGGTGACGATGTATGGTGCCATGAGCAAAAATTCGGAGGGGATGGGAATGCGTAAGATTTGTAATTTGACTTGTAGTGAATCGGCAAAGCCAAAGATGAGGGATGAAGCGTAAGCTCCTATCGGATTCCATTTGCCAAAAATCACGGCGGCAAGACCGATGAAGCCTTTACCGGAGGTCATTAATTCATCAAAGCGACCTACTGAGCCAATCGTAAAGTATGCACCACCTAAACCAGCAATCATGCCACCAAAAATCACGTTGACGTAACGCATGAGATAAACATTTACGCCAAGCGTATCTGCCGCTTTGGGATGTTCGCCAACGGCACGAGTGCGAAGTCCCCAAGGGGTGTAGAAAAGCAATATGTGCATAACCACGACGAGAATCAAGGTGAGATAAACGATGATGTTATTTTCAAAAAAGGTGGGTCCAATGACTGGAATTTTGGAAAGAATAGGAATAGAAATAATTGGAAATGTGCCAGAGTTGTTGAGTGTGTCGGTTGCGCTTTGTAAAAATTTTGAACTTGTAAAAGAGGTAAAACCTGCGCCGAAAATGTTAATCGCAACACCGCTGACGATTTGGTCTACCTTAAAGCGGATGACAAGAAAAGCATGAAATGCGGCAACCAAACCGCCGACAAGAATCGCGGCGATTAATCCAGCATATAAGTTTTTGGTTATGGTGGCTACAACTACCGCCGCTTGTGCCGACATGAGCATTGTGCCTTCTACGCCGATGTTGATGACTGCAGCACGTTCACTTATCACACCGCATAGTGCAGCAAGCGCAATCGGTGTGGCGCGGACGAGTGAACTGCTCAACATACCTGTTAAGTTAAAGGATTTATCTTGCGCCGCCCAAGTTAGGAATGCAATCGTAAAAGTTAAAGCAAGTATGCCAAACAGTAAACCTGTAGAACGCACGCCACGTGCTAATTGATATGCACCAGCAAACACGATGATGGCTACCATTAAGTAAACAGTGGTTTGGGCAGGCACGATTAAATCAGAGATTGGAATGGCTTGTGAACCTAAAAGGTTTAATCCAAATGTTGTTTGTGAACCTGCTTGTGTATTTACACCAAAAAATAAATACATCAACACACCTGCAATAAGCAGGGTCATGCCGTAAGAAATACGTTTTCTCTTTTCCGCTTCGGGATTGATTACAGTTGTATTTGTCATTCAAGCCTCGTTTATTTGCCCCAGCCGCGAGTTAATACGATTTCTTCTACTTTGAGAGAACGAATACGATATAACCAGCGGATGATAGCAGGCGCGGCGATGAAGATAATCACCAAGCCTTGAATAATTGAAATAATGTCAATTGGAATGCCTGCAATAGATTGCATGTTGGTCGCACCGCTTCTTAAGAAACCAAACAACAAAGCGGATAAGATAACACCAAACGGATGGCTTTTACCTAAAAGTGCTAACGCAATCGCATCAAACCCATAGCCTGCTGAGAAGCCTTGCCCGACCCAATGGTCAACACCTAGCACTTGAGCAGTGCCAGCTAAGCCTGCTAGCCCACCTGCAATAAACATAACCAATACAAAGTTTTTGATGATATTCATGCCAGCATATTTTGCGGCATCGGGGTTAGCACCCACAGAGCGAATTTCAAAACCAATTGTGGTTTTGAATAAGAACCAGTAAACCAGATATGCAAAAAGCAGTGCCAAGAAGAAGCCAAGGTTGAAGCGAAGCGGGGCTTCAAAAAAACGTGGCAGTTCAGCAGTCGCTAACACATTTGGGGTCACAGGTCTAAAGTTCGAGGCTTGCATGGGTCCTTTTAACAGCCAATCGCTTAAACGGAAGGCAATCCAATTCATCATAATAGTATTGACTACTTCATGCGCTCCAAAACGGGCTTTAAGGTAACCCGGTATCATGCCCCAAATTGCACCACCCAATGCGCCGGCTCCGATAGCCAATGGAAGATGAATAATCATCGGTAAACCTTTGACGCTATACCCAATATAAGCAGAACATAAAGCACCGATGAAAAATTGACCTTCTGCACCAATATTGAAAAGCCCTGCCCGAAAACCTATGGCTACCGAAAGCCCAGCAAAAATATAAGGTGTAGCAGTAACAAGGCTTTCAGTAAACGGATAAATGGATTTCACCAAATCATTATTATCGCCTGTGGCAAAATAAGTTTGAATACCAGCAATGATTGCACTTGGCGAACCAAAAGAGCCAGCAAACAATGCCGCGTATGCCTGAAATGGATTTGACCCGCTTGCCGCCATGACAACCCCACCAAGAATCAAACCCGTAATCACAGCAAGAACCGGCACCAACAAGGCTTGCCCTAAAGACCCGCCACCAATGCCTTCTGTTGTTTTCTCTTTTTTATCTTTGGATGAAGCAGTTTGGCTCACTATTGCATCTCCTATTTTTTCTTTGCCGTTTTTTCAGGGTGAATGCCCGCCATCAATAAGCCTAAATCTTCTTTGCTGGCTTTTTTGGCATCTACAATATCCATAATCTGCCCCTTATACATCACGGCAATACGGTCTGAGAGCGCTAATATCTCATCTAACTCAGAAGAAACCACAAGCACACCAGTTCCTTCATCACGCTTTTTGATAATTTGTTTATGGATATATTCAATCGAACCCACATCCAAACCACGCGTGGGCTGTGAAGCGATTAATAATTCAATTGGGCGAGAGAACTCGCGTGCCACAATCACCTTTTGTTGATTGCCACCCGAAAGCGTGCCAGCATTTACATAAATATTCGGCGTGCGAACATCATATTCTTTCACCAACGCTTCAGCATTACTAAAAACAGGTTTTTCTTGCATGTTCACACCACGCGCAAATGGCTCTTTATAATAAGTGCAAAGTACCATATTGTCGTGAATTGGAAAATTGAGAATCAAACCATGTCGCTGGCGATCTTCTGGAATATGCGCCACACCATTTTCCAAAATTTGACGCGGTGTAGGATGATGAAGCACTTTCCCTTTCAATTCAATTGAGCCGCTTTCAACAGGCAACAAACCCGTTAGCGCATACACCAACTCGGTTTGACCATTCCCCTGCACACCTGCTACCCCAAGCACTTCGCCTTTACGAACTTCAAACGAAACACCTTGCACCGTCAAGTTTTGACGTTCATCGCGTACAAATAATTTTTCAACTTTAAGAACCGCTTCTTTTGGTTTGGCGGCTGGTTTCTGCACTACCAAACTGACATCTCGCCCTACCATCATAGAAGCCAATTTTTCCGGTGAGGCTTTGCTCGGTGCAATCGAACCGACCATTCTACCTAACCGCAATACAGAAATATCATCTGCAACTGCCAATACTTCTTTCAACTTATGTGTAATAAAGATAATAGACTTACCCGACTTAATCAACGTATCGATAATTTTGAATAAGCCTTCTACCTCTTGCGGAGTTAATACTGCTGTCGGCTCATCCAAAATTAAAATATCTGCACTACGATACAAAACTTTGATAATTTCAACACGTTGCTGAATGCCCACAGGCAAATCTTTGATATAAGCATAAGGGTCAACTTCAAGCCCGTATTGATTCGAAATTTCATGAATTCGTTTGGCAACTTTTTCTTTATCTAAGAAGATGCCGTTTTTGGTCGTCTCAACCCCTAACATCACATTTTCGGTAACGGTCATCACGGGTACTAACATAAACTGTTGATGCACCATGCCAATGCCAAGCGCAATTGCATCATTCGGTCCGTCTATGTGTGCTTCTTTTCCTCGCACGAAAATTTTGCCTTCATCAGGCTTGTAT
>JAEURH010000103.1 GCA_016789365.1 Anaerolineales bacterium | reverse complement strand
AAGTTGTTTGCGAGAGCAGGCAACTTTTTTGTTTAATCATGTACTGCGACATTTATGTCGCGCTTAGCCGACTTGAGTCGGCTTTGTATATGTAGCGCGGCGGATTTATCCCCGCGCGGGAATGGGGCAAGGAAAAATTTGCTGAAACAGCAACCAACTATCAATTAAGAAAGAAGCGGACTTTCATCTTGATAGAAATTGAAAGCGTTTTTATAACATTTTTCTAACAAACGTATCTTACAATCGCGTCAACTTCAAAAGGAGTGAACTATGAGATGGCAATGGAGATTGGGAAAGTTTTTTGGAATTGATGTTTATGTTCATGCAACATTTTTATTATTGATTGCATGGGTTGGTTATAGCCATTGGTTGGCGAATCAAAATTGGGGCGAGGTGTTGAGCGGAATTATTTTCATCCTCGCATTATTCGCGTGTGTGATTTTGCATGAATATGGTCACGCATTGACTGCGCGAAAATTTGGCGTGAAAACGCGCGATATTACAATTTATCCGATTGGCGGCGTGGCGCGTTTGGAACGAATGCCAGAAAAACCAATTGAAGAATTATGGGTGGCTTTGATGGGTCCCGCCGTGAACGTGGTGATTGCTTTGATTTTGTTTGCGTATCTTTTCTTGACCTCTAGCATGTTTCGGCTAGGAGATTTAAGCATTGCCTCTGGCAGTTTTCTCGGACGGTTATTGGTCGTAAACATTATTTTGGTATTGTTTAATTTGTTACCCGCTTTCCCAATGGATGGCGGACGTGTGTTACGCGCTTTGCTTGCCATGCGCATGGATTATGTGCGCGCGACTCAAATCGCGGCGACGATTGGTCAGGGTATGGCGTTGTTATTTGGCTTGATTGGTTTGTTTGGAAACGCTTCATTGCTATTTATTGCTTTCTTCATTTGGATTGGCGCATCGCAAGAATCCAGTATGACGCAAATGAAAAATGCCATCAGTGGAATCCCTGTTGGGCGAGCGATGTTAACTGATTACAAAAGTTTATCTCCGCGAGACCCGCTTGAAAGAATGTCGCAATTATTATTGGCGGGTTCGCAACATGATTTTCCAGTAGTAGATGAAGAGCGTATTGTTGGTGTTGTCACGCGCGATGATTTTATTAAAGCACTTTCACAACATGGAGATAAAATCGCCATATCTGCTGTAATGAAAAAAGATTTGCCTGAAATTGATTCGTATGAAATGGTAGAAAACGCGCTGGAAAAAATTCAGGAATCTGGCGTGCCTGCTTTGCCTGTCACACATGCGGGTCAATTGGTAGGCATTATTACAGCAGAAAATATCACCGAGTATTTGATGATTCGCTCGGCGATTCGGAACGCGAGAAGTTCGTTGGCTATATAAAACTTAGAAAGCATCTGAAAGCAAAATTAAGAAAATTCTTAACCACAAAAACTTTTTTTTCTGTAAAATGCTCGTTACTCCGATGGGGAGTAGCCGCCCAGTAATTTGGGATGCACAGTCGTCAATACGGACCACGTCCCGGCTGTTCTAAAAAAGGCAAGACCATCGCCCAAAATTTTGGCGATGGTCTTTTTGTATTAAAAGCCATTGACTATTGCTGTGAGGTGAAATGGAATGTTTGAACGATTAGAAACTGCAATCTTATCTTCTTTACAAGTCATCTTCGATGAATTTGGCTGGGCAGGCGTATTTGCCTTAATGATTTTTGAAAACGCCACTGGCATTTCGCCCAGCGAAGTGGTACTTGCCTTTGCAGGTTGGATGTTAATTGAAAGGCATGGCATTGCTCCCAGTTATATTTTTTTAGCAGGTCTATATGCTGGCTTTGGCAGTGCACTTGGGGCTTCTATCACATATTGGGTAGCCCGCCTCGGCGGTAGACCCGTGGTTGAGAAATTTGTCAAACTTTTTCATCTAGACCCTACTATGATTGAAAAATCTGAACAGCAGATGCAGAAATGGGGCATTCGCCTCATTCTATTTGGACGCATGATTCCTGCAGTGCGAACATTTATCAACATCCCAGCAGGCATGTCGAAAGTTCCATTTTTCCAATTTTTCATCGCCACCTTTATTGGCGCATACGGATGGTGTACCATATTAATCGGTGCAGGTTACGTCCTTGGGCATGAGTGGCAATTGGTGAGTGAATACATCAAGACTCATATTCCTTTAGTATTGTCTATTATCATTACAAGCATCATTGCATACTTAATCTATTACTTTCGTGCTTATCAACCCATCCTTAAATGGATACAAACTCGAATCAAAAAACAAAACGGATAAACAACCATGAACTGGTATCTAAAAACAATCGAAACAGCATTAGATGAATTAAATTCAAATCAAAACAATGGACTTAGCGAAGCCGAAGCCGCTGAACGAATCAAAAAATATGGCGCGAATGAATTAATTGAACGTGGTGGCAGAACTCCCCTACAAATTTTATGGGAGCAATTAACTGCCACTATGGTGTTAATTCTCATCGCCGCCGCCGTGATAGCAGGCTTGCTAGGTGATACGAAAAATACAATCGCAATACTTTCGATTGTGGCATTGTATGCTTTACTTGGTTTTATTCAAGAATATCGCGCCGAACAAGCCATTGCCGCATTAAAAAAATTATCAGTGCCACATGTACGCCTGATTCGAAATGGTCAACTAAAAGATGCAACTGCCAATCAACTCGTGCCGGGTGATGTAATTCAACTCGAAACTGGCAATGTCATCCCTGCTGATTTGAGATTAATCGAAGCAGTCAATTTACGAATTCAAGAAGCCGCACTCACGGGCGAATCAGAACCGATAGAAAAACAAACTGCCACATTAACCAGTGAAGAACTTCCATTGGGTGATAGAAGAAACATGGCATATATGGGAACTATCATTACACAAGGGCGCGGGCTAGCACTTGTTGTAGAAACAGGTATGCAAACCGAACTTGGCAAAATTGCCGATTTGATTCAACAAGTAAAACAAGAACAAACGCCGTTAAAACGTCGCCTTGATGCGCTTGGAAAAAACTTAGCATTGATTGGTTTATTCATTGCAGGTTTAATTTTTATTTTAGGTCTCATGCGTGGTGATGAGCTTCGTCACATGTTGTTAACTGCCGTGAGTGTTGCCGTTGCCATTGTGCCAGAAGGGTTACCAGCAGTTGTCACCATCACACTTGCATTGGGTGCACAACGCATGTTGGCTCGTAATGCACTCATTCGCAAACTTCCCGCCGTTGAAACACTTGGTTCAGTCACTGTCATATGTTCAGATAAAACAGGCACACTTACAGAAAACAGAATGACTGTGGTGGTATTAGATGTGGCAGACCATGCCCTTGATTTATCAAATGAAGTGACAAAGAGCGGTTCGCTTCGCGCCACGCGGACAGTTGGTGCACCTATTCAATCTTCTCTTTCGCTTGCGGCAATTGGTGGCGCATTATGTAACGATGCAAAATTAATTGATATAGGTGATGATTCATTCAATACCATTGGCGACCCAACTGAAGGTGCATTGGTGGTTGCCGCCGCCCGCATGGGATATTGGAAATCATCTTTAGATTCATCATTTCAACGCACTGCTGAATTGCCGTTTGATTCTGAAAGAAAAAGAATGACCACTGTGCATCATCTTGGTCAATACGACCCAGATATATTAGCAGGTGTAGATGTATCCGATAAAAAATATATTGCCTTCACTAAAGGCGGCATTGATGGATTATTAGACATCACCTCGCATGTTTGGGTGAATGGAAAAGCCGAAGTTCTAGATGCAGGCTGGAGGTCAAGAATTGAAGCGGCAAATGAACATTTAGCAAGAAAAGGAATGCGTGTCTTAGGCGTTGGTTTTCGTTTATTGAATTCAATTCCTGAAATTATCCAAACTGATTTAGAACAAAATATCACCTTAGTCGGTTTGTTCGGCATGATTGACCCGCCGCGCAAAGAAGTGAAAGATGCTGTGGCAATGTGTCGTGCGGCTGGCATTCGCCCTGTGATGATTACCGGTGACCATCCATTAACTGCGATTGAAATTGCAAGACAACTAGGCATTACGGAAAATGGTCGCGCATTAAGAGGAAGTGAAATTGAAAATTTAACGTTTGATGAATTAAAAAATGTTGTTGATGAAGTCAGTGTGTTTGCGCGTGTTGCCCCTGAACATAAATTAAAAATTGTGCAGGCTTTGCAAGAAAAAGGTCATATCGTTTCAATGACCGGTGATGGTGTCAATGACGCACCTGCATTACGCAAAGCGGATATTGGCGTGGCAATGGGAATCACCGGCACCGATGTTTCTAAAGAAGCCTCCGATTTGGTTTTGCTTGATGATAATTTTGCAACCATTGTTGCCGCCGTCAAAGAAGGTAGAACGATTTACGATAACATTCGTAAGTTTGTGCGCTTTAGTGTGGCTGGCAATATTGGTAAAGTGTTGGTGATGTTGCTCTCTCCATTTTTAGGTAAGCCTTTAGCATTATTGCCATTGCAATTGCTTTGGTTAAATTTATTAACCGATGGTTTGCTCGGTTTAGGCATGGGCGTTGAAAATGCAGAACGCGATACGATGAAGCGCAAGCCTTACTCACCCACTGAAGGCGTGTTCTCGCGCGGTGCTGGCAAGCAAACAATTTGGGTTGGCATCATGATTGGTGCATTAGCATTAGGTCTTGGCGCTTGGTATTTCTTCACAGGTCGCCCCGAATGGCAGACAATGATGTTTACATCGCTGGCTTTTATGCAAGTCTTTCAAGCACTCGCTTCACGTTCAGATAAAGAATCATTATTCAAAATGGGCTTGATGACAAACCCGCTTCTGGCTGGAATGGCATTATTGGTGACTGCTCTTCAACTTGCCGTTATCTACATCCCTGCTCTAGCAAATTTCTTTGAAGTGGTGCCGTTAAGTTTATGTGATTTGGCAATTGCCATGTCTATGGGTGTGATTGTGTTTGTGGTGATGGAGGTTGGTAAGCGGTTTAGTAAGTGAACAGTTATCAACAAAGACCCCGTCTCATAGTGAGACGGGTCTTTTTCATTCATAATCTTTTCGATACACTTCCACATTCTGAATGACTTCAAAGCCCACACTTTCATAAAGTTGTAGTGCCGCATCTCGATAATTATCTGTTTCGACAAATATCTTTTCCGCGCCTTGATTCTGTAAACGTTTGATAGTTTCAGAAAGCAATGCCTGACCCAAACCTTGCTTTCTATGATTTTCACTGACACCCATCGGTTCAATTTGACCTGTATCATTATGAATCCAGCCAATACAAAACGCGGCGAGTGAACCATCAGGAGCAACTGCAACCATATCTGTTTCAGAGTTATGAACTGCTAAGGTTCTTTCCCGCCATTCAAGAGTCATGTTTTTACTTTGAAAAACAGATTGATGCAAATCAACATAAGCATTCACCTCATCATCTCGTAACGGACGAAAGATATATCCATCAGGTTTCGGGAATTCTTTTGGAAATCCTTTCCATTGCATAAAAACTTTTGACCATGCATCTTCAGCCACATTGGTTTGAGAAGCAAAGCCTGCTTTTTCAAGGTTGCGAATGTTATCCTTTTGATTCAAAAATACACTTACAAACCAACAGGGATGACCTGTTGATTCATTGATAATCTTTTTAGCTTGTTCATCTGCCCAAGTTAATATTTTTTGATGAAGTTCATCGCCTCTTTCTGGATTGAAAGCATAGTCAATAAACCAAAACGGAGTTTGCAAAACCGCCCAAGCAACGAGTTCATTTTTTTCATTGAACCACAGCCTCGTATTTTCTGGATAGTCAAAACTCCATGAACTGAAACGATAAGGCAAATCTAGGATGTGTAAATTGTTTTCAGGAAAAGCATAAACAAGTTCTCGCATTAATTGTTTATCTGTTTCATTTTGATAAGTTCGATGTGTAATCATAAATTGAATCCATTCCATAGTTGATATAACCCAAACAAAAATAAAGCAACCGCTGAAATTCCTAGCATGGCTTTATTCACTTTCGGTCCAATCTTGGCGGCTGTGCCGAAGATGAAAATGATTAACATCAATGCACTGATGAAAGCCAGATAAAACCCAAGCAATAAACTTAATCCATGCACAGGAGTTTCTCTCCAACCTTTGACTAAAATCGGTCCCGTCACCAAACTCCAAAATATGTATGGACCTGGGCTGAGAAAGTTCATCATCACTGCTTTGGGTAAGCCATCTATTTTGGATTCGGGTTGCGTTTGATTTTCGTCAAAGTTTTTCCATGTTTTATATGTGCCATAAGCCAGATATAAAACAAATATGCCTCCTGCGATATATAAAAATCTTTGAAACCAATCAGGTACTTGGCTCAATATCAAAACACATAACAAGATAATTGGTGCATCACTGATTAATGGTGCAAGTGCATTGACTAAACTTTTCTTCCAGCCACGAGTCAATGCTTGAGAAATCAGATACGTTTGTAACGGTCCAGGTTGCGAAGCGGCGGCGAGACCAAATCCCAACCCTTGAATGAGATATATCCACATAGTTAAAAGTATGTTATTCTGAGCCGCGTTCTTTCTCTTTGCGGCGAAGAATCTCTATGATTATATAAGAGACCCTTCACTTCGTTCAGGGTGACACATCCAACAAATATTGATTAAAAAATTCAACAACTCTTCTTTCATATTCTTCTGCGCGTTCTTTATCAAAAGCAGTATGACCCAACTCTGCATCAAACCATAATTCTTTCGGCTCTTTTGCCGCATCATACAAAATTTGTCCACTGCTTGGTGAAATAACAGTATCTGCCCCACCTTGCATTAAGAGCACAGGTCGCGGGCTAATCAACGAAATATATTGTGTTGTATCAATCTCTTCGATTTTGATTCCCGTATTTTGTTCCGCCCAAAACACAATCAACGGCACAAATGGAAATTCTGGCAACCCTGTAAAATGTTTAACACTCGTCGTCACAGTATCTTGCATTGATGAAAATGCACAATTCGCCACCACTGCTTTTATATTTTCATTTTGTGAAGCATATTGAATTGCCAACATACCGCCATACGAATTGCCTAAAATCCCAATTTGATTTGGATTAATATCATTGCGTGAAATTAAATACTGATACCACGCTTCCATATCAGACATTTCATAGATTCCCAGCGTGATATCTTCACCTTCGCTGTAATCATGCGCGCGAACAGACGTAATCAAAACGCCATAACCATGTTTGTGCATCATCGTCGCTTCGTTGAGCATTTCTCTGCGGGTGGCTTTGTAACCATGTTGCATGATAATCACCGCCCCATTTTCGGATGGAACAAACCAACCCACAAGCCTCATGCCATCACCATTGGTGGCAGTCACTTCTTCAAACGGCAAGCCGTAATCGGCTGGAGATTCGCTTGGTAAATTGCGCGTTTCTATTGGAGCAGTTAGTAATTTAATCGCTTCTTGGCGGGTTTGATATAACAACCCAGCAAAAATTCCGAACAAAATTGTGATGAATAAACTTAAAGTAATTTTTATTTTACGACTCATTATTTACCTAACGCTTTCTTCACCGCTTCATACACATCCACCACACCAAAGCCATAAGCATTGTTTGGAATATCACCCGTAAAACAACCTTCTTCTGTTCTACCTGTGTAAGGTTGAGCTGTATCAATGATTAATTGCTCAGTCGCATCTATATCGCCAATCAAATTGGGTTGCGCTGACCAAATCAATGCCACTACACCTACAACATGCGGACCCGCCATTGACGTTCCACTATTAGAAGTATATGTTCCCAATGGCATAGAAGAAAGAATATCCACGCCGGGCGCAACAATATCAGGTTTGATTCTGCCAGAGCCATCTACGGTTACAGGTCCACGACTGCTAAATGAAGCCATATCTCCATTCCAATCAATTGCGCCAACAGAGAAAACAGAATCATATAAAGACAAAGGCGAAGCGACTGTTTCACAACTGGGTCCATCATTGCCAGTAGAAACAACCACAAAAATTCCTGCATGTCTTAAGTTATCTACTGCATATAACAAAGCATTGGGGTCACAGCCTTCAATTTCAGGGCAACCCCAAGAATTATTTAATACATGCGCGGCTTTGGTTGGGTCGCCATCTTTCAATGGGTCGCCACCAATCGGAAATGGTGCCAACATAAATTGCATACAATCTAAATATAAAGCGGGGTTGGCTAAATTTCTATCTAAATTCACGCAACCCATCCATTTTGCTTTTGGCGCAACGCCAATGCCAAACTTTCCTAAAATTGTGCCAAGTGTGTGCGTGCCATGCCCACCTTCATCATTCGGTGATGTTGTGCCTGCCCATGGATCAAACCAGTTGTAATCGTCACTGCCGTTGTAACCGCGATATTGTTCGGCAATGGCTGGATGTTCACCATCCACACCCGAATCAGATTGTCCAATAATAATTCCTTCACCTTGCACGCCAAATTCTTCCCACACTTTATCTGCGCCAATCATGGCGATATTCCATTGCACGCTTCCATCAACTTCAGAAATAAATCCAGGCGAAGGAGAATTTTCAGGTGCGGCACGCAGGCGTGGGCTAGGAATGACGCGCTCAACTTCTGAACGAGTCAATAAAAAGAGTCGTATCAATGTGCCGCCTTGCACTTCCATCGAGTTTTGTAAATAGTATGGCGTGTATTTGATTCCAACGCTATCAAAAATATTTCGCAAATCGGCTTGGGTTGCGTTGGCATGTTCGGTCAAAAGTTCATAAGATTTAATTAGACGTTCTTCGCGGTTTTCGATGTTGACAACATCTGAAATAACGGCTTGGTCTTTGAAGATGATAAATAAACGGTCGCCATAATTTCCTGGATTACCAAACAGAAAATAAGTTGCGATGAGAATCATCCAAGCAATGCCCGCACTTGACCAACTAATTGCGCGCTTCGTTCTTGACGTGGAACTTGTTTGCGTAACCTGACGCAGTAGCAATGCCACCAAACTTGTTCCCCAACCAATCAGCAATGCAATGGCAGTTGCGTTTGTGGCTAAGCCGCCAATATCGCCCAATACAATTGTTAACTCAGTTGGGTCAAAAAATGCTAAGCCTGCAAATGTGATGAAACCAACTGTAACAGCAACAGCACTACGCGATGGCAACAACGCGGCAATGCCAAATGAAAACGCGGAAACGAAAACGATTAAGATTAATTGTGCGCCATCATACCCAAATGATGAAGCCAGCAAAGATACAACTGCTGTGACACCTAAACCATTTAACAAAACATTTTCGGCTGAGTCGGTGATTAAAGTTGATACTAATAAACCAATTGCCAAGCCTGCCAATAAATTAAGAAACGTATCACCAAATGAACCAAGCGAACCAAAGATGACAAAAGGCGAGATGCCAATGGCAGAAATCAATAAACCGAAAGGAAGTTTGTTAATATCCCAATTGAAATTATTTTTATCTGCGCGGAAGAGGATAAAAAATATAACAATCGCAATCACAAATTGGAGAATTGAACCAAGTTGGTCGTTGTTTGCACCTAAGAAACGAAGCAATAAAGTTGGGAATCCAATTAATGATGCGATGAACATTCCGCGAAACCATGTTTTGAAGCGTTCGTCAGATGTGAAACGCCATAACAAACCAGCGCTAAGACTTAAAACAAAAGCCTGCAAAGCGAGACCAATCAACCCAGACCATTCCAGTACTTTGGCACTGAGTGAAATAATGGCGCTTTGTTCCATTGACCAAACAATAAAATGATAAATGAACAAACAAAATGGTAGTGGAATTGTCAGCAATAAGAAAAAAACTAGTGATGTTTGGCTACGATTCTGAGGTTGCGCAATAATAGATTGATTGGAAATAGATTCTTCAGTCATTTTGATTCCTCGTGAGGTTATTTTACAACGACAGTACTTTCAGGTATTTCTTCTTCTCTATGTGGTCTCACCTTGAACACTTTGAACGCCCATTGTACAGCGGGACCGATAAGAATAGCAAAAATCAATGTGCCGATTCCAGCAGGTCCGCCGAGAAGCCAACCGATTGTAAACACTGTCAACTCAATAGATGCGCGTGCAAGTCGCAGGCTTAATTTTGTCGTGCGGTGAATCGCCAACATCAAACTATCACGCGGACCTGCACCAGCATCCACGCCGATGTAAACTGCGCTGGCAATGCCCATAATCCAAATGCCTGCTAATAACATGGTGCTTTGTAGTATCAAATTTTCTTTGACAGATGGAATGATTAACAAAAATAAATCCAGCCATAGACCAATGCTAAGAATATTTCCCAAAGTTCCCCAACCTACTTTTTCTTTGAAGAAAAGCACAAA
The DNA here is from genome assembly GCA_016789365.1 of Anaerolineales bacterium. Taxonomy (GTDB): domain Bacteria; phylum Chloroflexota; class Anaerolineae; order Anaerolineales; family Villigracilaceae; genus Villigracilis. The sequence continues at coordinate 1,995 of JAEURH010000103.1, read as the reverse complement.
CACTAAAACAACAAAAGCAACCAAAATTGTGATTGTGCCAATGGTTAAGCCTGTGATATTTGCTAACGCCACTTCAAACACAGACCATGTGCTTGTGCCTAAATTTGCTTGAATGGTTAATGCAATAGACAAACCATATAAAGCAAAGCCAATTTGAATTACAAAAAAATCACGAACGAAAGTATTCCAACGAATGGGTTTGAGCATGTTTCTCCTAATTTGTATATATTGATGTTACCCTATGATAGACTCTCTTGCTTGTTAGAAATTTACTTTTATGGAGAATCCATGATAACCATCACACCTTATAAATCTGAATGGAAACAAGAATTTCAAGACATTGGCACAATGCTAAGAAAAATACTTGGGGATTTGGCTATTCGCATTGACCATATCGGTTCGACATCCGTGCCGAATTTGGATGCAAAAGATATTATTGATATTCAAGTGACGGTTGATTCATTAACCCCTGAAGTAGAAAGAGCAATGAATTTAGCAGGCTTTGAGCGAGTGACAAGAATTACAAGTGACCATATCCCGCCTGAATCTACAACTGATCCGAAAGAATGGGAAAAGTGGATTTTCAAACCTGCATCATCAAGTCGCAAAATCAATTTGCATGTTCGCATACAGAATCGTACGAATCAACGCTACCCAATTTTATTCCGTGATTATTTACGGGCTTTACCAATGGTTGCACAAGCATACGCAAAAGTAAAACATGAATTGGTAAAGTATCACCCCGAAGAAGATATGGAAGCGTATTACGATATCAAAGACCCAGTCTGTGACATTATCATGGGCGGTGCTGAAGAATGGGGGAAGTTAACGAATTGGAGTCAAGGGGAGAGTGATTGTTGAAAAGCCTTGCCACAGAGTTCACAGAGACCTCTGAGAAAATCTCTTAAAAATCTCTGTGAACTCTGTGTTCTCTGTGGCTAATTTTTATAATTTTATTTTCTCTTTCAAATGACTTCTCAACTTCGCCAACTTAATTCCCCTTAAATCAATTTTCTTGGCATCAATCATCTTTGCAAAGCGAGTTAATCCTTTTGCAAGAGCATCTGCAAATTTAGAATCGGGGACAGTATCATCTTCCAACCAAAAGCCGAGAATATGAAGCGTGTTGGTGGTTCTATCAAATTTTGGGTCGAGGCGAGCAACTAAATCATCTTTATACAAAATCGGCAGAACATAATATCCCCACTTGCGTTGATGTTCAGGCTTATACACTTCCCACACGTAATCAAAGTCGAAGACAAGTTTGGCGCGTCCACGAGCAGAGACCATTTCGAGCGGGGCAAGAAGCGTTACTTCTTCGTCAGTAGTTGTATCCAACGCTTTCCAACTTTTTGGGATTCGTCCCGCTTCCAAATCCGCAAAATGTTTTATATTCTCACTCAACGTAAGCCAAACATCTTTTGAGCCTTCTATTTGAAAACGCGAAACGGTTTTATCGTCAAGCAATTCATTTAATTTTTGTCCTGCTTCTTTCACAGTTGCAGAAGGTCTTTCAATGCTATATTTCCAAACATAATGAAAACGTTTTTCTTTCATCATGTTGACCATATTAATTTGCTTGATTGCAAAATGCGTTTCTGATTCTTTTACGCTTGCAACATAATCATATTTTTTCGGCACAACTCGTTCACGCAAATCATAAAAACGGTCAAAGCCTTTGCGATGCGAAATCATCACCTCGCCTGTTAACCATAAATAATATAAACCAACAGCCGTATCTTTGCGCCCGCGATAACTCCACTCTTTGAAAGCAGTGCCTTCAAAATCACGATTGCCCATCGGTCCATTTTCTTCCAATGCTTTCAAAATAAAATTTATTAAATCTTTTGGCGGATGCTTAAAAGATTCATAACGCATGCCACGCGCTTGAAAATTTTTCATCGGCAAACGCCAATATGGAAATTCACGCATCGGATACATCGCCAACCAATTTCCATAATCAAACGCCTGACGTTTTTCATACGCCATTTGATA
>JAEURH010000102.1 GCA_016789365.1 Anaerolineales bacterium | reverse complement strand
CATGCACGATAAAAATGGAAAAATTACTTTGCCTGGTTTTTATGATAAAGTTCGCAAACTTAGCAAAAAAGAACGTGAAGATTTCAAACGCTTGCCAACCAAAGATAAAGAGTTAATTGCAATGACAGGTGTGCCAGCCTTATGGGGCGAACCACAATTTATTCCATCTGAAAGAGTCGGTGCGAGACCAACATTAGAAGTGAATGGTTTACTTTCAGGCTTTACAGGGCAAGGTGCAAAGACAGTTTTACCTGCATGGGCAATGGCAAAAATTTCTTGTCGCTTGGTGCCAGACCAAACACCTGAACAAACAGAAAAACAATTGCGTGCGTATCTTAAAAAGAATGCACCGAAAACAATCAAATGGGAATTAACTTTAATCAATGGTGCTGGTGCCGCTTTAGTTGAAACTGATTCAGATGGTGTTCGTGCTTTAGCAAAAGCATTTGAAACTGTTTGGGGTAAGAAACCTTATTTCAAGCGTGAAGGCGGTTCCATCGGTTCTGTGGTGTTGTTACAAAAATATGTCGGCGCGGATTCATTGTTAAGTGGTTTTGGTTTGCCTGACGATAATCAACACTCGCCCGATGAAAGAATGCATTTGCCAACTTGGTATAAAGGTATTGAAGCGTTTACACATTTTTTCAATAATTTTTAGTAAAGGAAACAGACCTGACAGGTTTTCAAAACCTGTCAGGTCTTAAACATTATGGAAGATAGAATAATCACTTACGGCGGGCAAGCAGTTATCGAAGGTGTGATGATGCGCGGGCAAAAAGCGCTGGCGGTTGCCATGCGTGCGCCAGATGGCAACATTGTCACGCACACTGAGCCACTTGCAAAAATTTATAGTTCAAAAATTACTAAGATTCCATTTTTACGCGGCGTGATTTTATTGTGGGATGCACTTGGATTAGGTATGAAGGCGCTGACATTATCTGCTAATACACAAACAGGTGAGGATGAAAAACTAGAAGGCGCGGCTCTTTATCTGACTTTGGGCTTGTCTCTGCTCTTCGGCATTGGAATTTTCTTCCTCATCCCTACCAGCATTGGCGGTGGGGTGGAATATTTGCTTGCTCAAAATGGAATCTCATCCTATTGGCTTGGAAATTTAGCCGAAGGAATTGTTCAATTAATTTTGTTAATTACTTACATGTGGGCAATCGGATTCATGCCCGATATTCGCCGTGTGTTTCAATATCATGGTGCTGAGCATAAAACGATTAATGCCTATGAAGCAGGTGCAGACTTAACACCTGAAAACGTAGCCAAATATCCAATTGAACATCCGCGTTGTGGAACGGCATTTTTGTTGACCTTAGTTTTATTTTCAATTTTGATTTTTACATTATTGGGTCCCATGCCGAATATTTTGTTGCGAATTGCTTCAAGAATTATTTTTATTCCCATTTTGGCTGGCATTGCCATTGAATACATTCGTTGGACGGCGAACAATTTGAATAACCCGCTTGTTAAGTTATTAATCAAACCTAATTTGGCTTTACAACATTTGACTACCCGTGACCCTGACCTTTCGATGTTGGAAGTGGCAATTGAGTCATTTCAGGCGATGAGAAAGGCAGAGGCGGAAGTTACATAATGTAGGTCTTTCGTAGATGAAGAGACAGGTTTTAACCTGTCTTTTTTTATTTAATTTTCATTTTAGTTTGATACGATTTTTGTATGAAAAGAATCCTTTTATGGTTAATCCCTATATCAATTTTGCTATTAGTTGGTATATATTTTTTCTTCACGCTGGGTCGCCCTGCACCTGTGGCAATGAAGTATGAAATTTATGAAGGCGTGACCTATCGTCGTATTGTGAAATATTTACCTCATGCCATGATTGTGCATGTGATTATTATTGATAGAAAAACTGCTGAACCAAAATTTTTTGTCACACCACCAGACGATATTGAAGGCGGTGTATTAGCCGCTCGAACCACATCCCAATTTTTGGAAGAGTTTGGTGTGCAAATTGCAATTAATGGCGATGGATTTTTCCCTTGGAGGTCAAACAGCCCAGCGGATTATTACCCGCATGTTGGAGACCCAGTCACTCCGAATGGGTTTGCGGCTTCGGGTGAGAATATTTATTATGATGGTTTAGGAGACCCACACGCTGAGCCAATTTTATACGTTAGCAGGCGGAATGAAATTTCATTTAACAGACCTCCTAATAAAATTTTTCAGGCGATTGCTGGTGATAGAATGTTGATGTTAGGAGGTGAAATTGTGCCAGATTTGGATAACGAGGCGATTCATCCGCGCACGGCGATTGGCGTAAATAAAAATGGACGCTATATTTATCTTGTTGTTGTGGATGGTCGCCAGCCGTTTTATAGCGCAGGAGCGACATTTCAGGAATTGGCTCAGTTGCTGAAAGATTTAGGTGCACATTATGCTATGGCTTTGGATGGTGGAGGGTCATCTACTTTGGTGATTCGAGATGAAAATGGAAATGCACGAGTATTAAATTCTCCTATTGACCAATATATTCCTGGGAAAGAGCGCGTGGTGGCGAATCACTTTGGGGTGTATTTGAATGAATGATGAATAACAAGGCATAGGGGAAGAAAAAGATTCCGTAAGCAGAGACAAGCGGGAGTTAAGTCAAGAAGCGAAAAAATCAAAAGAGGATTCGGGTTCAGTTGCCGAATCCTCTCTTTGATTAATGCAATCATCTTGCAATATCGCGGCAATTGACCTGTAATGCGTGAGTCGGCGTGTCGCCTATACAATCTAACCAACAAATTTGCTTATTTCAACTTTGATGCCGCTTGGCAGTTTGGAGGAATACGGGAAGGAAGATAATTTATTGAATGTCGCTGGTAGTTATGCCCATGCGGCTTTTTCTATATTAAGTGAAAAGGAGAAAATTAATGAAAACAAAAAACTTTTTGCGTATTGTTTTAATGATGATGGTGCTTGTTAGTTTGCTTGGAGCAAGCGTGTCGGTGCAAGCCAAAGGGTTATCTGCTGAAATTGTGATTCGCAGTACCACGTTTTGGGATGCAACGTTTAATGGCAATGTGAACGCCAATCTTTTTGAAAGGTGGTCTTTGCAGTTAACCGAAAACAGTGCTTTTTCTGTGACGGTGACAACCACTGGTGGCGATTTAACCCCAACGATTCGATTGCTTAATTCAAGTGGGGTTGAAATTGCTCAAGCAGTTGGGACATTATCAACTGCATTTTTGAGTACATCGCAAACGGCAGGCAGTTATTTTATTCAGATTCAGCCTGACACTGGTGGTGGTTCATATAGCATGGAGATTCGTCGTACCGATAATCCATCTACTGACCCTCACGCGGCGGTGATGTTTAACCCTGCGGTTATTTTTATTGATGAAACATCGCAGGGCAGTGTAATGTTAAATAATGTTCCTTTGGCTGGCTATGCCAGTGCAGAGTTTACTTGTTCGTATGACCCTTCACTCATTAGTATTACAAATATTTCACAAGCGGGTTTGTTTGGCAACGACCCTGTTGTGATTTTGAACGGTCCAACCAATGGAAGTTTCTTGTTTGCAATTGCTGGTAGCAATGGTCAGCGTGCCACGCAAAGCGGAACAGTATTTACATTCACAGCCACAGGTTTAGCGGCAGGTGATGCTTCACTTAACTGTGTTGTGCGCATTTCTGCTGGCGGCGCGTTGACGACGATTCCATTTACAACGGCATCATTAACTGTCCGCGAGCCATTTGGGATTTTAGAAGGCACAGTGATTGCCAATAAACCGGTCACAGTGGAATTGATTGATTCAATTGGCACAACCACCACAACAACGGATGCGAATGGCAATTTCAGTTTCACTGCGCCAGCGGGAACATATCTTGTGCGGGCAACTGCTCCAGGTTTTCTGCCAGCCGAAGGTGACCCTGTGCTATTCCCAGGCGAAACGACTACCATGCAAACTATCAATCTCATCTCTGGTGATATTGATGGCAACGGTGTAATTGACCAATTTGATGCCATGACGATTGGGATGAATTACAACGGTTCAAACGTGCCCGTTGCTGATTTGAACAACGACGGCATTATCAATATCCTCGACCTTGAGATTCTCGCCCTCAACTATCGCGCCAACGGAGCGTTGAACTGGCCCGTGCTTCCCTCAGGATAAATATTACAAACATCCCGCAGGTTTTATAACAAAACCTGCGGGACAGTAAGTTTATTTCATGGAGTTTTCAATGATGAAGAAAATCACCTTTCTAATTTTTGCACTTATTCTTGGATTTATTTTTGTGATTCCTGTCAGCGCCCAAACGCCCGAAGCGATTTGGATAACCGCTGAAACATTAAGCTTTAAGACAGGCGAAACAGTAATTGTGAATGTATATGCCAATTCTGCTACACCGATTCAAGGTTTTACTTTCCAAATTCGCTATGACCCGAATTGTTTAGAACCTGTCAATGCCGCTAGCCCAATTACTGGAATGAATGGTTTGCTATTGCCACAACTCGGTGGCTTGGTAGATGCTTCGTTTGCAAGCACCACGCCACACAATGTAAATGGCGTAATTGCTGAAGTGAGGTTCAATGCACTGCAAGGATGTGAAACCAACCTTACGCTTGAAAGCGCCGCGCTTGCCATCAAAAACGAATCAGGCATTGCCGCACCTTTACCGGGCGTCAGCATTCCAGAAACACAAAAAGCAATCCCACTCACAATTTCAAGCGAAAAAGGTTCGTCTTCAAATCGCCCGTTGGTGGGTTCTCCACTTTCACTTACTGTTGAAGCGAATCAACCTGCCTCAGAATTGCCCATCGGCACAATTGTTGTATTGGCAATTATCGTTGTGCTTTTGGTTATTGGTATTTTTATTTTGATTCGCATTTTGAAATCAAACGATAAAAACTAAAAGAAAGATTTGCACGCTTAGCAAAACGAGGAACACCGCTTATGAAAACAAAACGATTTATTCACATCGCTTTACTTCTCGCAATATTTTTTTCCATTGCGCCATTGGAAGTGAAAGCTTTTCTTGCACCTCCACCAGCGGATATGTTCCAATTGCCCTGGGAGCAAGGCAAAGCATGGGTTTCATTTGACGGATTTGATAATGGCACAAAACGTCTTGCATCCAGCCCGCATAACTACAAAGTAGGCGGCGCGATAGATTTTGCTCCGCGTGCCAATATGAAAGTAGGCGATGATACATCCAATGATTGGGTCACAGCCGCGGCGGCAGGCAGAGTGATTGAAATTTCATTTTGTCACCTCAAACTAGAACATGGCAACGGCTGGATTACTGAATATTGGCATCTTGATAAAATTCAAGTGAACTTAGGTCAAAATGTTAGCCGCAACCAACGCTTGGGAACTATTCATAACAATTCTAATCAGCAAGTATGTTTAGGAAATGAATTTCCAGGTCCACATTTGCATTTTGTTGCTCGCCCTAAAATGCAAGAATTTACCTTTGCTGGCTGGGTCATTAACTATAACGCTTCAAGCAACCTCACCACTTTTACAAAAAACGGTCAAACGGTTGGTAGATTGCAACCGCTTTTGAATATTCCAAATTTACAAATTGTTTCACGCGGACTATTAAATTGGGATACGAATGTAAACGGAAGTATTGACCCGTATCGTTATGAACGCTGGACGCTTCCATTAACTGAAACAACAGAATTTACTGTCACGCTTAACACTTCATCTGCTGGTTTATCGCCTGTGATTGTTTTGCTCAACAGTGGCGGCGTTGAAATCACACGTGCTGTTGGAACTTTAACGACTACTCAACCTGCTGGCACATATTACATTCAAATTCAAGCGGATGCTGGTACTGGCTTTTATGATTTGATTGCGACAAGAAGCGGTTCATCTACTGGAACCCCAACTGCTTCTGTTACCCCAACCGTAGATTTAACCCAATTCCCAGTCACTGCAACGCCTACAATTGATTTGACTCAATTCCCTGAAACGCCAACACCAACGATTGATTTAACTCAATTCCCAGCAACTGCAACGCCAACACCAACAATTGATTTGACTCAATTCCCTGCAACTGCAACACCAACAATTGACTTAACTCAATTTCCTGAAACGCCAACCCCAACAATTGACTTGACTCAATTCCCAGCCACTGCAACGCCAACGATTGACTTAACTCAATTTCCTGAAACGCCAACCCCAACAATTGACTTGACTCAATTCCCAGCAACTGCAACCCCAACAATTGACTTGACTCAATTCCCTGCCACTGCAACACCAACAATTGATTTGACTCAATTCCCAGCAACTGCAACACCAACAGTTGATTTGACTCAATTCCCTGCCACTGCAACACCAACCATTGATTTGACTCAATTCCCTGCCACTGCAACACCAACGATTGATTTGACTCAATTCCCAGCCACTGCAACACCAACCATTGATTTGACTCAATTCCCAGCCACTGCAACACCAACCATTGATTTAACTCAATTCCCAGCAACGGCGACACCAACGATTGATTTGACTCAATTCCCTGCCACGGCAACATCCACGCTTGTTCCACTTCCAAGTGAAACGCCAATTGCCACAATTACAACAGTGCCGACGATTACATTAACCCCAACCAATACTGCCATCCCAACCCCTGGCGGACCGTATGTATTGAGTGTGGTATCAAACCCAACTTTGTTAATTGGTGATTCAACCACCGTAACGGTCAGTCTCTTCAACGTCCCGCTGTCAGGGTATGCCAGCGCTGAAATTACATGCACCTACAACCAGTTAGTGATTGAAGCGAATAATATCGCAGTAGGAAATCTCTTTGGCACAGACCCTGCCTCCGCAGTGTTTGGTCCTCAAAATGGAAGTTTCATCGTAGCCATTGCTGGAAGTAACGGTCAGAGAGCCACAAGTGATGGTGTAGCATTTACATTCAATATCACAGGCTTATCGGTTGGACAAAGCAATGTGGAATGTACTGCGCGTGTTTCATCTGGAAGCGGCACACTTGAAAACATTTCGTACATCCCAGATAGTGTGACTGTTATTGATAACTTGCCATCGCCAACGCCAACCCAAATTCCGCCTGCAATGGTGAATGGACAGGTATTGGCTGGCAAACCTGTAACAATTCAACTGTTTGATTTGAACGATAACTTAATTGCTTCGGCGAATACAGATGCGAATGGCGTGTTTATTTTCACTGCTCCTGATGGCGTTTATAGAATTATCGCTTCAGCAGGTGGATATTTGAGCGCACAAGCCTCGATTACATTGACAGGCGGCTCAACGATAACAATGCCTACGATAACTTTGCCTGCTGGCGATATCAACGGCAACGGCATCATTGACCAATTTGATGCACTGACGATTGGTATGAATTACAACTTATCTGAGCCTGCCATTGCAGATTTGAACAATGATGGCGTTATCAACATCCTTGATGCTGAATTGCTCGCCGCAAATTATCGCATGTCTGGTCCAGTGGCTTGGCAGTAAAAAAACCTCACCCTAACCCTCTCCTAAAAGTAAAAGGAGAGGGGATTAACTCCCTTCCCCGCTTGTCGGGGAAGGGTTGGGGATGGGGCTAAAACTCTATTTCACCAATCTGCTCAAAATTAATATCAAACAATTCTTCGGCTTCAGTTTCTAATTCTGCATCCATTGCGTCGCCTGCTTTTACTCCGCGATTGCAATAAGAGCGATATGGGCAATATAAACATTTGTTTGTGTCGTCTGTTTTTGGAAAAGATGAAGCGGATTTAATTTCATCAGATAAACGAGTCAACGCATCCCAATCTCGTTTGAATTGGTTTGCATCATAAGAAAATTTTGCAGGCTCATTGGGGAAATTTGCAAACCAATAAATCATTTCAATTTGTTCAGGTTGGATTTGTTTCCCATTGTTTAGATGTGCACCCGCTTGTACTAACAATGCACGATAGACTCGTGTTTGCCAACGAATTGCTAACCATTCTGTTTTTGGTCGCTTGCGATAAGTTTTCCAATCATAAATAAAAACTTTTCCATTATCAATGGCAATCAAATCATATTTTGCAACCAGTCTATAACTTCCTAATGGTGCAGACAAAGTCACTTCCGCTTTCAGACCTTTTAGACTTGTTAGACCTGTCAGACCATTTAGACCAATAAAATTCTCCCACCATCTTTGTAAATTATCCGTATTGGCTAATTTAGCAATTTGCTCATCCGATATTCCTACAAAATGCTGTTGCGCCAAACGATGAAAATATTCACCTTCTTTTTGATGGCTTTCATTTTCAAGCGCAGGTTCCGTTTCAATGGCTGGGTAAGCTAACTGTTGCAAATATCGCAACTCAAACCTGCACGCGCAATCGTGATAATCCTGCAAAGAAGATTGGCTGAGTGTGTTCAATGGAATCGCCATGTCTTATTTTCTCACATTTTTTAGCCACGAATTTCGCGGATTTTCACGGATTTTAATCTTCACAATTTAAACCTTTGTGCTCTTCGTGTCCTTTGTGGTTAAAAAAATCAGGTATAATCGCAAACATGATTTACAAATTTCGTGCAGGCACATTTGCTTTAGTCATCGGGGTTCGTGGTTTCATTTTCACAAATCCTTGTCGTATTGCGCCTGTTCACTGAAAGAATACGCTTTCATTAACCGCAGGTGCGCCTGCGGTTTTTTATTTAACCAAACGGAGTGCGTCGCGCTTAAAATTTTCACATCAATTTAATTGATAAAGCGCGACGCACCCACACAAGGAAGTTATGATTCAAATTCAACTCACAAACATTACGCTCGTTCTTGGAGCAAAAAGAATTTTTGAAAATTTAAATTGGGAAATTAAGCGTGGTCAACGCATTGGTTTGATTGGAGCAAACGGCGCGGGAAAATCTTCTCTGTTTAAATTAATCGAAGGCGAACATTCTCCTGAACTTGGTGGAAGTATCACCCGCGCTCGCCTCGTTTCGATAAACTCAACGCATCGCATCACTACGGGATACTTGTCTCAGCACCCTGAGCTTGATTCTTCGCTGACGGCTTTTGATGCCGCACTCGCAGGGAATCCGCGTGTGGCAGAAGTTCATGCTGAATTAGAAACTGTAGAAAAAAATTTAGGTGATGTTGAAGTTTATAGTAATGAAAAGCGACTTCAACATGCACTTGAACTACAACATAAACTACTTGAAGAATATCAATCATTCGGTGGTGACTCATATCCTGAAAGAGTCAAGTCACTTCTGCTGGGGCTAGGACTCGCTGAAAGTGAATTGACCAAGCCTCTATCCGTGTTAAGCGGCGGACAGAAAAAATTAGTAGGCTTGGCACGTTTGATTCTAGTCAAGCCAGATGTTTTATTGTTAGACGAACCCGATAATCATCTTGATTTGCCTGGCAAATTATTTCTAGAAAAATTGATTCAAGATTATGAAGGCACAATCGTCATCATCTCACATGATAGATATTTGCTAGATGCAGTTGTGACTCACATCACCGAACTCGAAGATGGTAAATTGACTATGTTTGAAGGAGATTACACTTCGTTTATTTCTGATAAAGAAATTCGTTTGGCTCGTCAGGAAGAATTATTTTTTGCACAACAAAAACAAATTGTCAGGCTTGAAGCGGCGATTAAACGTTTAGCCATTTGGGGCAAGGTCTATGACAATGAAGATTTATCTAAAAAATCAAAATCCATGCAAAAACGTTTGGATAAAATGGAAAAGATTGACAAACCCATTACTGAAAGAAAAAAAATGGGATTACAACTCAGCGGTTGGCGTGGCTCCAATAAAGTTTTAGAACTTGATAGTGTTTCTAAATCTTTTGGAAATAAAAAAGTTTTTTCAAATGTTAATCAAACGATATGGCATGGAGAACGTGTTGGATTAATCGGCGCAAACGGCGCGGGCAAATCTGTTTTGTTGAAAATGATTCTCGGAAAAGAAAACCCCGATGCTGGCGAAATCAAAATCGGACCTAGCATTTCAATTGGACATTATTCCCAAGAACACGAGACTTTAGATTTCAATCAAAAAGTTGTAGATGCTGTCCGCTATGCAGGCGAGATGAACGAAGGCAAAGCCACTGCTTTTCTTTTGCATTATTTGTTTACTTATAAACAAGTCACTCAAAAAATCAGCGAACTTTCTGGCGGCGAAAGAAGCAGATTACAACTCGCTTTGTTAGTCTTATCTGGTGCGAATTTTCTTTTGTTAGACGAACCAACCAATAATTTAGATATTGCTTCTGCTGAAGTGTTGGAACAAGCCCTCGAAGATTTTGTCGGAACTGTACTTGTTATTTCACATGACAGATACTTTTTAGATAGAACTGTTGAACGCTTGCTTGTGATTGAAAATAATCAATTGATAGAATATCAAGGCGGATATAGTGATTATTTAGAAAAGAAGAACAATGGGTAGTGAAAATATCGTGTCATTCTGAGCCACGCTTTTGTTCTTCGTGGCGAAGAATCTCTGAGATAATCGTAGAGATGCTTCGCTTTGCTCAGCATGACACAAATCTTATATAAGGTAACTTATGACAATAACCATTACACAAGAAAGACCTGATACACCCGATGCAATCATGTTGATTGAAGGCTTAGAAAGTGACCTTGCACCATTTTATCCAAGTGAAAGCAGACATGGATATAGTGTTGAAAAATTAATTAAGCAGGGCGTAGCATTTTTTGTCACTCGCAAAGATGGAGTTCCTGTTGGTTGCGGGGGAGTACAGTTCTTTGACAACGAATATGGCGAGTTGAAACGCATGTACGTCCGCCTAGAATTTCGTGGACTTGGCTTGGCGAAATTGATGCTTGAACATTTATCAGGTTATGCAAAAGAAAATGGAATTTATTTGCTTCGATTAGAAACAGGTATTCATCAAAAAGATGCGATTGCTTTATATCGAGGTTGGGGATTTAAAGAAATTGGTCATTTTGGTGAATATCAAGAAGACCCGTTGAGTTTGTTTTTTGAGAAAGAAATCGGTTAATTGCCCTTGATTTTAGTATCACTTTCTGATATTATACTTATGTGGATAATAAACATCGGAAAACGCTTCAATCTATTTTTGAAAAGCCTGAACGAGCGAATATTGCTTGGAAAGATATTGAAACTTTATTTATTGCTTTAGGTGCTGAAATTTCAGAAGGAAATGGTTCACGTGTGCGAGTCGCATTAAAAGATGTTCGGGCTGTGTTTCATCGTCCACATCCACGCAAAGAGACAAATAAAGGAGCAGTGAAATCTGTTCGTAAGTTTTTGGAAGCCGCAGGAGTAAAACCATGATGGAATATAAAGGATATATTGGTAAAGTCGAAATTGATGAAGAAGTAGGTATTTTATATGGCGAAGTAATCAACGTTCGGGATGTGATTACTTTTGAAGGTGAAAGTGTTGAAGAAATTCAGAAAGCATTTCAAGAATCAGTAGATGATTATCTTGCATTTTGTGCTGAACGAAACGAATCACCAGAAAAACCATTTTCAGGGAAATTTGTTTTGCGTTTGCCAGCGGAATTGCATCGCCAAGCCTATATTCAAGCAAAGTTATCAGATAAAAGTTTGAACGGCTGGGTTACAGATGTTTTGGAGTCGGTGTTGAAGAAATAAATTTCTGGTCATATTAATTAACAAATTACCTATTTGTTCAAAAGAGACAGTCACCTTAAAGGTGACTGTCTCTTGGTTTTTACTCATACCTAAATCTCATCACGCCGATTCCAAAAAACAAGACAGCAAAACCAATCAAAGCACCTGCTTCTGGAAGAATATCCACAATACTTGCACCACGAAGTGACAAATCCAATAAACCTTGCATTGCCCAAGAGGTGGGGAAAATTTTTGAAACAGTTTGCATAAACGGCGGAAACAATTCCAACGGATACATACATCCGCCTAGCATTGCCATCATCATGCCAGCCATGATGCTTAATCCAGTAGCCTGACTTTCGGACTTGATGAATGTTCCCATCGTTGTTCCAATTGCGGCGGCGGCAAGACAAGCGCATGTCAAAATAATGTAAAGCCCAATAGGGTTACCCCAATTTAATTTGAATGCAAAGATTGCAAACAAAACTAATAATGTCATTTGAATCAACGCCATCACCACCTGACCAGAAATTGTGCCTAATAAAAATGTTGCTTTGCTGGTTGGTGTTGTGAGAACACGCCGCAATGTGCCTTGTTGCCTTTCATAAGCAAACAACGCTGAAATCCCAAACAATGGAATAAACACCCATACAATTAATTGACCCGCCGAAGTATTGACGTGTGGGTCATAAGCAAAATTATCAGGTGTGTTGGCTTGAATCACATTTACACGTTCGGGTGTTTGTGCTTGCAAAGTTTTTGC
>JAEURH010000101.1 GCA_016789365.1 Anaerolineales bacterium | reverse complement strand
CCTGCCCACCAGCCTTGAAGTGCCGCGCGTTGAAACCACGCATGGTGAAACGCTTTCGCCGCTCAATGAAATGGGCGTGAAAGGTGCAGGCGAAGCAGGCGCGATTCCTGTCGGTCCGTTATTTGCACAAGCGTTGGAAGATGCTTTGCATGATGTGGATTTTGAGATTTTGGAAATCCCGATTAATTCGAATCGGTTGTGGGAGATTGTGAATAAGAGAGATTAAGAATTGGGGATTCGGGAATTGGAGAATTGTTTCGCTTCATTCTTAGCCGATGATGGATTCTGACCATCGGCTTTTTTTCACCCAAACCATTGTTTGTGAATTAGAATTTATTGCGAAGAGATATTCAACATGAATAGGTTCAAGAAATTTATTTCAATCGTATTCAACACAAAGTTGATTGGTATCCTTTCAACTATTTACGGCGTGTTGACATTTATAAGAGATGAATTTTTACCTTTGGAATTGGCAGAAAAACTTCGTCTTGGGGGATTATTGAATATGATAGATTGGTATTGGTGGATAATGTTCGGAGTGATCATTTGGGCGGTATCTGTAGCATGGGAGTCTACAAAATTCCATAACAACACAGAATCAAAACCTAAAACTGAAACAAAAATAGAAATTAGCGGGGATTCGCCACAAATTTCTACAGGAGCAAACTCACGTAATATTCAAACAAGCGGAGGAGATTACATTGAAAAACTTGAAATTTCCTTATCAATACAAGATAACTCTTTCAAACAACAAGTAGCTTCAAGAAAACCTACTACAAGAAAGACTGAAAATGTTACGCCGTTCTTGATTGGGGTTATTCTTGATCTGTCAAAGGCTGCGTTTGATTCAATATATCAACTTTCCCAAAAAGATGATGAT
Source organism: Anaerolineales bacterium (assembly GCA_016789365.1). Lineage (GTDB taxonomy): Bacteria > Chloroflexota > Anaerolineae > Anaerolineales > Villigracilaceae > Villigracilis. Next base: position 11,642 of record JAEURH010000101.1, on the reverse strand, counting down.
TTTTTTCAAAGGCTGATCAAGGCACTAAACACATTAGTTAATAAGTCAATTTCATATTGTGAACATCCACACTCCAAAGAGATACTTCCAAAGTTTTCTTTGTTCTTCTATGGTTTTGGGTTCGGAAATGCACTAAAAGGTCTGGATTCGTTTGCAAGACGATTGGGGCTCACATCTGATGTAGAAATTCCAACAGAGCCTGTGAGAGATTTACTAAAACTTGCAGCCGACTCTGAAGAATTGCCGTACACACCAAATGCCGCGGAGTTAAACAAACATTGGAAGACATATAGAACTGGCATACTCGCACAATATGTTGATATGGAGTTCAACGATGCTCCACTTGTTCAATCTTTGAAAATAGCCCGCGAACGATTTGCAGATGAACAAAAAGAAAGAAAACATCAGCCCCTGCTACTTGTTATCACTAATGGAAAATTTACCGATGGGGATTATTCAGATTTAATAGATGTAGCAAATGCTATTAAGAGCGATGGGGTTACTCTTGTAATTGGTTTTATTGGCAAAAATGACATTATGCCAACTCGAACTTTGTTTAGTAAAGAACACCCAAAATGGAATGATGAAGCCAAAGCATTATTTCAATGTTCTTCAGAATTAAATAAGAGCGGCAAAATTGGCAAAGCCGTGTCAGAAATGGCTATTGAAAAATCATGGGAGATGCCAACAAATGCTAAATTGTTTTTACAAGTCAATCAACAAGAGATGTTAGAAGAATTGATTGATATCATAACTAGCCCTCTTAGAGATTGATTATGAAACCAAACTTGTCTTCTACAAACAAGCCTCTGTTGGTTGGAATAATCATTGATGTTTCCAGTTCTATGAGACGAAATTGGAAGAACAAAGAGGGTAAACGCTTACCGCAAATTGAGATAATAAAAGATGGGCTTAATCGTCAAATAAGGAAGATAAAATCCATCTATTCCAAAAAACCAGAAACAAAAGAAGTTGAATTATTTTGTGTTGGTATGGGGTTTAAGCGCCCACAAAAAAAGTGGCAATTTGTTGACTTGTCGCGCAATAAGGAAAAACCTCTCGGCGAGATGGCAGAGACCTTAATTGATGCAAGCGTTGTATGCGACATTTTGGCTTTGACAGAAATTATTCCAACAAAGGCAGATCTTGAAGAAGTTGAGAATGTAATTAATGCAAAATGGTCAGGCTATTCTAACCAGCTTTTAAAAAAAGTGGATTTTCGAGAAAGTCTACAAGATGATTTAATATTACTTATCAGAGATAGTCTTTATCAAACCGCTATAAAAAAACTAAGATATAGTTTAAGGGGAAGGTTGTTGAGCTATTTATTATCCAGAAAGATTTTACTAGAAAGTGAATGGCTGAACAATCAAACGGAGCGATTGAACAATTGGTTTATTGGAAGAGAAAATCGAATACGACTTACTTCGTTTAACGAAAGCGATTCGTATCTTGAAAAGATAAATACTGTTGCAAAAAGAATCGCCGCTGGTTCAGTTGACGAGTATGAGAAATACATTCGTATAACTTTGGATGACTTTGTTTCAGGACAAAGTGACCAAGTTCTAGAATTATTAACTCTTGGGCACTCTCCTAATAAAGTTTTTGACACTTTCAACGAAGACAGGGTTTTCAGCCTTGCCAAAAATATATACGATCATCTTGAGCAGGATGTGCGCCCTAAAATCCAACTTACTTGGCTGTCAAATCGCGCAAGACTTAATGTTGTGACTAAATTAATTGGTGGAAAAATAGACAACGCTCGTGTTAAAAAGATGACCGAAGAAGTAATTCAAAAAATTGTATGGGAGAAACTAAGACGGTTTATTAGAATTGTTGTAGGTGATCTTTTCAAAGATGCGTTTCGAAAAAGTGCGAGAGCAAGATTTTATGAATGGCTAGATTTAGCTTCCAGTCGAGAAGTTACAAGGTCGATAAAAGATATAGTCAATGTTTTGCCAGATGCTTTGGAGCAAGAAATTTATTCGGACAAATTTATGTTTGGCACAACTCCGATACATAACGCAATCAAGAAGGCTTCATTGCGATTAATGGATGTAAATTTTTCTCAGCACAAGAAGATATTAATAACCATATCCGATGGAGAGTTTTCAGATAAATTTTTGCCCGAAGCTACAACCTTGTTGAAGGATTCTGGGGTGACAATAATCAGTCTTCACATTTCGAACAAAAATATTGTGAGTCAGCTTGTAGAAAAAGCGGAACGAAATTGGTCTGATGGTGCAAAATTTATGTTTGAAATGAGTTCAATATCGACTGAAGGTGATGGAGTTTCTCAGGCTTTAGGCAAATTAGATTACAAGATGGAATATGGAAAAAGGTTATTTATTCAGGTAAATCATTCACAAGCAATTGAAGATATCTTGGATGCTTTACTAATAAATTAAATATCTGATTCTTAGTTTTTTAATCTATTACGAAACGTTATTTAACTCCTCACGCACCACACGCCTTAATAATTCTTCCAAGGGTTGTTGCTGTTGGTTCAAATATTCTCGTAAGGCTTGGTTAATCAAGGTTTGGTAATTTCCACCGCCAGCCGCATCCACCTCACCACGAAACCATTCTAAAATATCATCATCAATGCGAATGGTGATGCGAGTCTTCCCTTTTGGTGCAGGGCGAACTGCTCCGCGTTTGCCTTTGGTAAAGTTATATTCTTTTTTCATTCTTGTTCCTCATACATTTTCTTTTCACGTGCAGTGGCTTTTCTAGCAGAAATAATGCGAATGACAATATCACGAAAGGTGTACACCACAACTAAGATTCGGCTCAAAAAATCCATGCCAATGGTGATGAAACGTTCTTCCTTATCATTATCATCATCAATCGTAATGGCATTTTCATCTTCAAAAACACCCACAACATCCGAAAACTTAACGCCATGTTTCTTGAAGTTTGATTTTTCTTTATTGGGATCCCATTCGTAACTCATTATCCACCATTATATGCACAAATGTACACAGGCGCAAGGCTAGTTTATTTCGAATTTCAAGCTATTGTGATAACCACATTTCCTTTTTTCAATCCTGTATCCACATATCTATGTGCTTCAACAATCTGTTCGAGTGGATAACTTCGGTCAATCACTGGTTTGATGATTCCAGCTTCAATCAAATCTTTGAGTTTGAGCAGGTTTTCGGTTGAGTAACCTGCTTCCCAAGTCAACAATTTTTTATTACCCCTTTTGACCCAATTCATTTGTAACATGTGTTTCATTTTGGGGTTCACATTCAGGTATGTTCCATTTTCATTCAGTGATTGCACACTTCCCCAAAACGGACTCCCACCAATCGTATCCATAATCACATCATACTTTTTGCCGTTCTTTGTGTAATCTTCCTTTGTGTAATCAATAACATGTTCTACACCGATGGAACGTAACATTTCTAATTTATTTCCGCTATCCACACCTGTTACTTCTGCGCCATGTAATTTTGCAAATTGAACAGAATACGTTCCAATACTTCCGCCAGCACCAACGATTAAAACTTTATCGCCTTGTTTAACTTTTACTCTAGTGAAAGAATGCAACGCTTCAATTCCGCCAAATGGAACAGTTGCCGCTTCTTCGTAACTGATGTTAGTTGGTCTTTTAGACATTACACCAGCCAACTCTGTTGGTTTTTCTGAAATGCATCTGTATTCAGCATACGTTCCGAATCCCAAACCTGTGTAGCCATACACTTGATCGCCTACTTTGTATTGAGTCACATTTTTGCCAGTTTGGACAATCTCGCCAGCAAATTCTGTGCCGAGGATTTTGACTCTGCTGGGTTTGAAAAGACCAATATAAAGTCTAAGAGGAAGCGAAAATGGGAATGGAATTTTGAGACGACGAAACTCAGTATCTGCTCGTGATACAGCCGCCGCATGAATCTTAATCAACACTTCATTATCTTTGGGAGTCGGCTTTTCAACTTCTTGAAGCTGAAGTCCATCAGGTGAACCATATTTCGTCCAAATCACTGCTTTCATATCACACGTCCTATTATTTTATGATTGGCTGAGCAAACCTTCTACATGAGCAAACTCATCTTCTACTGAATCTTTTTCTTCAACACTAAGTTCTAGAGATTTTGCTAATGCGAAAGATGATTTCGCCAAATCAAGTTTATCCAAGCGTACCGCCAATTCTGCTTGATATAAATACGCTCGCGCTTTATCTAAAGTTGCTGCATCTGGAAAGCGTTTGATTCCATTCTCTAATGTTTTCAAAGCAAGGGCTTCATCTCCATGTGCATCTCCTAAACGAGTTGCCACATTGAGAAAACCCATCAAACCATCTTTTTCTTGGGCTGAATCTTCTTGCTCTGTATCACCAAGTTTAGAAATTCTTAGCCAATTCCCGCCTACATCTACAATACTGAATCCGCTGACTGTGCCATATTTTTTTCGAGGACGGGTAAGGCGAGGAATCCCTTTCACAGGTAGCTTGCCAAATTTTTCTCGTAGTCTTGAAGCGAAATGTTGATATAAAGCATCAGGGTCAGGCACAACAATAATCACAGTGGCATAAGAATCTTCAGGATTAAATCCATCCATGCCAAATAAATGAATATACATATCTTCTAAAGCAACAACTGCATAAGGGTTGGGTCGCAACTGTCGATATGTCTTTTTAAAACCAAGTGTTTCATAGAAAGAAATCGCCTCGTCAATTTCTTTGCAAGGCAAGGCTGGATACATGCGTTCATTTGCCATCGTGTGTCTCCTTTATTATAAAAATTGGGATTCTATTCTACACTACAATTTCCCCATAATTGAATTTCAATATTATTTTTTCAACTCATAACACATAATAGGTCTCGTTTGAACGTGCCGAGCAACAATTTTAAAACCTACACCAACACCGGCTGACAGGTCCCTGCGTATTGAATAAATCTTCAAGCGCAGGGAGCAATTCAGGCATAAGTGGTACGGCTTTTAATCTATTTAGACTTAAACCCAGATTCAATCTGAAAGGCTTTCCACGAATTTTTTCACAATAGATTGGAATTCATCAGGGTGATCCATGTTTGGTAGATGCGCTGCGTCTTCTATAATAAATTTTTGAACAGATGGTATTTTCTCAGCCATATAATCTGCTGCTGCAAGGATATATGGAGTGTCATGGACACCCACAATAACTAAAACAGGAATATTAAGATCTGCCAAACGATCAAAAGCAGGATGCTCCGTATTAGGTAATCGCTTTCCCAGTTTTTTCGCTTCATGTGCCAACGCATTCCGATTCATTTCATAAGCAAGTTTTCGCATCGCAGGATTAACCTGTTGAGGGGTTCGTCCAATCCCGTCAAACCAGATTTGTGTTTCAATCTCAGCTAGCAAATCAAAGTTACCAGCCTCATATGCTTTCTCTGCTTCAGCAAATTTATCAAGTGAGGGTACATCTAATTCCAAGCCGCTTGGACCAGAACCAACCATAATTAATGCTTTAACCCTTGATGGATAACTGAGTGCAAAATCCATTGCTAAGCCCCCACCCATTGAACAACCCATAATAATAATAGGTTTGCGGACCTGCAAACCATCGAGTACTGAAACTAAATCGGTCATTAGGTTAAACTCGCCGTCAACAGGCTCACTTTTCCCGAAACCACGCATATCATATCTTATGACCTGATAGTTGGATGAAAAAAATTCGAACTCGTTATTCCATTGACGCTTATCCGCCACACCAGCATGGATCATTACAAAGGGCGTTCCATTACCAGCAGTTTCATAATAGAGTTGAGCGTTGCCACTATTTACAAATCCAGATTTTGTTTTCATGGTTTCATCCTCTATAACATTTATAGTATTACTATCCCATTGGGTTCATCAATTGGAAATAATTTCCATCAGGGTCTGCCAATGTGGCAATAAAACCGCCACCCATGTCATACGGTTCTTTAATCACTGTAGCACCCGCAGATTTGATTCGCTCAAATTCTGCTTTCACATCTGCTGTTTCATAATTCATCATAATGCGCCCGGGGTCTTTGGTCTTGCCACCCATTTCAGAGTGATTCAAAATTCCCAAAAATCCGCCGCCCACTTGCCAACCCCAAAATCCATTTTCAGGGTCGTTCATGTCTGCAGGCTTGCCTAAAACTTTTTCATAAAAAGCCGCCAATACTTGCGGTTGCGTCGTGCCAATCATTACCGAATTTAGATTTAACATGTGTCACATCCTTTCTAATTTATTTTAGAACATAAATTCTATTTTGACAAGAGTTTTTGTTCCGAGGGAACTGAGATTTATGAGAAAAAACCTCAAATTTCTCCGTGCACTCTGTGGCTAACCCAATGCACAATCTCCCCAGTGATACAATCAATTCATGTACAGCCCACAGACAATCGCAAATGAAAAAGACGAGTTGCTTCAAGCCGTCTTAAACGCGCGTGCGTACAAACCTTTGTATGTAAAAATAAAAGTCTTTTATGGTTGTAACTTAAAATGTGAAATGTGCAATCACTGGCGTGACACGCGCGAGCCACCTGTCAGTGCCGAACGCTTCAAAGAAGTGATAACCGAATTAGCAAACATGGGGACGAAAAAAATTCACATCTCTGGTGGTGAACCGATGCTCAGACCACACATCCCAGATTTTGTGGAAGTTGCATCCTCTTCAGGCATCAAAGTCACCATGACGACGAACGGAACATTAGTCACCAAAGAAAAAGCAAAACGACTAGTCGAAGGCGGATTACGCGGCGTCAATATTTCAATTGATTCACCGAACCGAAAAATGCACGAAAAGATTCGCGGGGTGGAAGGTGCGTTCAAATCTACAGTTAAAGCCGTGCAATTGTTTAATCGCTATAAACACAAAGGCAAATTGACAATTCGTATTAATACAGTCGTCAGCCGCACGAATTATCAAACCCTCGCTTCATTACCAGACCTTGCACACGAACTCGGCGCAGATGGGATTAACTTAATCCCAGTGGATGACCATTGCGGTGAGATTTTATCCATGCGTAAAAAGGATATTGCGCTATTCAATGAAGAGATTGCGCCAAAGATTGCCGAACGCGCTTTAGCATTGGGATTAATGGTTTCGGATGAAGATGCGTTTCCCTTTGGCAGAGACGAGTCGCAGGTCAGGCTAGGACGCGCAGGCAGATACGCATTTGGCTATTATGATAAACATCCCTGCTATGCCCCATGGACGCATACACTAATTGATTTCAATGGCAATGTGTATGTATGTTGCATGACGCGCGAAAAAATTCCGCCAATTGGAAATATTATCAATCAAACTTTCAAAGAAATTTGGGAAGGCGATGCCTATCGTCACATCCGCTTAAAAATGCACCCACCTTCATTGAAGCCTTGCCAGCGTTGTGATGATTTTATTGAACAAAATAAAAAAATTTGGGAGACTATCGGTCCGTATTAACCGCGAAGAACGCAAAGGTCGCAAAGATTTTAAAATATTTTCTTGGCGGTCTTAGCGTGCTTGGCGGTTCAAAAAATTAACTCAAATCAGAAAACATGTCACCACTATCATTATCATCCCACGTACTCGCACGACCAAACGTATCTAAATCTGTTGGTGTAAACAACGCCGCCGCAATTGGCAAAGCCACAGGCATATCTAACCCTTGCTCGCAAGCCAAACACAACCGACCTTCTCTTTTTTGATTCGTATGCTCATCACAAAAACCACGTCCACACTTTACACATTTCCCCAAAGATGGATTATCACAACGATGCGGAACCAAATAACCAATTACCATTTCACATTGTTCAGCCATTGAAACACCTCAAATGAAAATCGCATTACTTTCCGAAAAGTATACACCAGACATCGGCGGGCTTGCAATCTCAACCGAGCGACTCGCACATCTATTAACATCTGCTGGACATCAAATCCGCCTCTTCGTCCCGACCTCCAACCTGCCAGCCTCCGAGACGCATTCTCTTAACTCAAACGGAGTCAGTGTCACACGTTTCGGCGCACACAAACGCGTGGATGATACATTAGTAGATTGGTTTGAATTAATTGTTTCAGCACATCAAAAAGAATCGTTTGATTTAATCCAAGCCTATTTTCTTCCTCAAGCAGGCTTTGTCGGCGCGTATGCAGGCAAATACTTAAACATTCCAAGCGTTGTTTCCATTCGCGGCAATGACATTGAACGCGCCGCATTTGACCCAAACAAATTTTCACACGTCATGTACGCTTTGCAAAATGCAAATGCAGTCACGACGAATGCAAGTATTTTAATCAAAAAAGCAAAAGCATTTTATGATAGAGAAATTATTTTAATTCTGAATGGAATTGATACGAATCATTTCAAGCCGATGGAGAGAAATGATGCTCTTGCCGCAGTCCTCGGCGGCGAGGACGCCGCCTTGAGCAAGTCTCCTGTTATAGGCTTTGTTGGTGAATTAAGAGAGAAAAAAGGTTTACAAACCCTCCTATTTGCCTACGCGCAAGTCAATAAAAAACAACCCATTACTTTACTTATTGTTGGTGAAGTTCGACAAGGTGAAGATAAAAAATTCTTTGACGAATTTCAATCTACGAATCCCGATTCCCGAATCATCGTCACAGGTCATATCCCCCACAAAGATTTACCATCTTATTATTCTTTGATAGATGTCTTCGTTCACCCATCACTCCGAGATGGAATGCCAAATGCTGTTTTAGAAGCTATGGCTTGTGGAAAATCTGTCATTGCCACACCTGTCGGCGGGATGACAGACATCATAGAAGATGGAAAGAATGGCCATTTTGTAAATGTCAATGATGTAGATGGATTATCAAATAAAATAATTGAAGTATTAAATAGCAGTCAAGAGGCAATTCAAAAATCAGCAAGGGAAACTATAATTAATGAATTCACGCTTGAAAAAGAATTGAGTGCGAATTTGAATGTTTATAAAAAACTCGGAGTCAATTTGTGAAAACTCGTTTGGAACATGACCTTTTGGGCGAACGCGAAGTACCTTCAAATGTATATTATGGCGTGCATACTTTAAGGGCGCTAGAAAATTTTCCGATAAGCAATATTCCAATTAGTAATTATCCAAACTTTATTAAGGCGCTGGCATGTGTTAAACAAGCCTGTGCATTGGCAAATCATGAGTTGGGATTGTTGGAAGATAAAAAAACAGAAGTCATTGTCAAGGCTTGTAAAGAAATTATGAAAGGGGAATTGTGTGAAGAATTTGTCGTAGATGTGATTCAAGGCGGAGCGGGCACATCTACAAATATGAATGCAAATGAAGTCATTGCGAATCGTGGGTTAGAAATTTTAGGTTTTGAAAAAGGCGATTATAAAAAATTACATCCGCTTGAAGATGTGAATATGGGACAAAGCACGAATGATGTTTATCCAACGGCTGTCAAAGTGGCATTGCGTTTTTATATTGATGAATTAATCCAAGCAATGGAAATCTTGAAAATTGCTTTTGCTGAAAAAGCAATCGAATTCAAAGATGTTTTGAAAATGGGGCGTACTCAATTGCAAGATGCCGTGCCAATGACGTTAGGTCAAGAATTTAGCACATATGCTGTCATGCTTGAAGAAGACCAACAAAGATTACGAGAAGGCGCGTTGTTGATTCAAGAAATTAACTTAGGTGCAACTGCAATTGGCACTGGAATCAATGCACATCCTGAGTATGCAAATTTGGCAAGAAAATATTTAAGCGAAGTAACTGGAATCGAATACATCACTGCTGGCAACTTAGTCGAAGCGACGCAGGATGTCGGGGCGTTTGTCCAACTATCTGGTGTGTTGAAGCGTGTGGCAGTTAAACTATCAAAAATATGTAGTGACTTGCGTCTGCTTTCATCAGGTCCAAGAACTGGATTAGGTGAAATCAATTTACCAGCAGTGCAAGCAGGGTCAAGTATCATGCCCGGCAAAGTGAATCCAGTTATTCCTGAGGTAGTGAATCAAATTGCGTTTTTGGTAATCGGAAATGATGTTACCGTTTCGTTTGCGGCAGAGGGTGGACAATTACAACTCAATGCGTTTGAACCAATCATTGCACATAGTTTGTTTAATAGTTTGATTTATTTGAAAAATGGATGCTTAACTTTGGCTGAAAAATGTGTGAGAGGAATCACAGCCAACAAAGAACATTTATCTGATATGCTCAATAAATCTATTGGCATTGTGACAGCATTGAACCCAATTATCGGATATGAAAATGCAAGTGCTGTGGCGAAAGAGGCGTATGAAACTGGTAAAGGCGTGGCTGAAATTATCCTAGCCAAAGGTCTATTAACCAAAGAACAATTAGATGATATTCTTAAACCTGAAACGCTCACGCAACCGAGATGGATTAAAAGAAAGTAAGCAGAATGCAGTAATCAGTAAGCAGAGAATTTGTGAACACGTCTTTTGATTAAGGTGAAAAAATGACTCTTTTTGACTCAACCACAACTATAAAAACAGAATTAAACAAACAAAAATATATCGCTTCGGATGAAATTGCGACGATTGTGTATCTCTCGCAGAAATTAGGAAAACCGCTTCTTGCCGAAGGTCCGGCAGGTGTGGGCAAAACGGAATTAGCCAAAGCCATTGCAAACGCAACAGGGCGTGAGTTAATCCGCTTGCAATGCTATGAAGGTTTGGACGAATCCAAAGCCTTATATGAATGGGAATATTCTAAACAATTGCTTTACACACAATTGTTACGCGATAAATTAAATGACACACTCGGCAAAGCAGATTCACTAGCTGGTGCGGCGGATAAACTTGCTAAAGAAGAAGATGTATTTTTCTCTGAGAGATTTTTGCTCAAACGTCCGTTGTTGAAAGCAATTTTAAGTGACCAACCTACGGTTTTATTAATTGATGAAATTGACCGTGCTGATGCTGAATTTGAAGCGTTTCTTTTGGAAGTATTGAGTGATTTTCAAATCTCTGTCCCAGAACTTGGGACATTATCTGCAAAACACAAACCGTTTGTGATTCTGACTTCCAATAACACACGTGAATTATCCGAAGCATTGAAACGCAGGTGTTTGTATTTGTTTATTGATTACCCAACATTGCAAGAAGAATTGGCGGTTGTGAGATTGAAAGTACCAGATTTGAATCCAAAGTTAGCGGGACAAGCAGTGGAATTTGTGCAACGATTACGAAAAGCCGATATGCGAAAATCTCCTTCCATTAGCGAGACATTGGATTGGGCAAATGCTTTGGTGGCATTGAATGCCAGTAATTTAGATAAAACCACTTTGGAAGATACAATTTCTGTCTTGTTGAAACATGAAGCCGATTTGCAAAAAGCGAAGAGACAATATATCAATCCGCCTCCACCACAACAGCCGAGGACGAGAAATAATAACGATGATTTTGGTAGATTTTCTGGGAATTAATTATTTGACGTAGGGGCAGGGTCTCCCTGCCCAGGGCGAGAGGACCTCGCCCCTACGGAGAACATAAAATGGAATCTCGCATCTTACAACTAATTGCAGCATTAAGAGCAAGTGGGGTTCGGGTTTCGTTGGCTGAATCAGCCGAGTCATTTTCGGCTGTGGATATTATGGGGATTCAAGATAGAGAACAATTCAAATTATCTTTGCGTGCAACTTTCATCAAAGATGTAAAAGATATTCCCACATTTGAAAAATTATTTCCATTATTCTTTGGGACAGGTCAAC
>JAEURH010000100.1 GCA_016789365.1 Anaerolineales bacterium | reverse complement strand
TTTTGAGCGGGCAACCAGTTTCTCTGCCCGACAACCGCCATATACAGACGAAAACACCGATGCATCCTTTCGCATCGGCGCATCAGACTGCAAAACTTTTGCTTTGGGTCTCTGATGGAAGACGGTTTACTCAGTTGTGAACGATCTGTCTGGAAGACGAAATCTTTTATTTTTACTGGCGAGTGCTGATTATATGTATTTTTAGAACTTTGTCAATAGTTATCAGACAATTAAACCTTAAAAAATCGGGCGGATTTTAAGCACCCAAACCATAAGATTCAATCCACCTGATAGCCTCACCTACCCCATCTTCGCTTCTTATTTTTTGACCGACAACCTGTGCCTGCTTACGAACAACATCAGACTCAGCCCCAACAATTGCATTGACTAATCGCTCAACTGAAAGATGTTTTACAAGAATCGGTTTTGGACCCGCACCTATTTTATAAACATTGTTCCCCCAAAATGGTTGGTCAGCAGTAAAAGGCACAACAATATTTGGAATCCCCGCTCGCAAACCAGCAGATGTAGTGCCTGCGCCGCCATGATGAATTACCATTTTACATTTTGGTAGCAACCAATCATGTGGAGCAGACTCTATATATAACAAATCATCTGTTGATTCGTGTTTTACACTCCCCCAACCTGACAAGATAATTCCACGATTGTTAGTTTGCATTAATGACTTGCGAACAATTTCATCAATTCTTTTTGCATCCTTATTGACCATACTTCCAAACGAAATACAAATTGGAGGTTTGCCATTTTTCAAAAAAGAATCAAGTTCAGGCGGAGATGAATATGATTCATTAAGAGGAAAAAAATAATAACCAGTGACATGCACACGCGGAGCGAAGTCGCTTGAAGGGGGTAAAAAAGTTGGAGACCAAGCACACAGGATGGGGGTCGAAGAACGAAGCGGGGTTTCATCAAATGGAAAAAATAATTTTCGTTTGGGTAATCCTGCTTTGCGGCGGACTTGTTCAAATCCTATTTTTGCTGTGATGAATGTAATGCGTGCAGAAAGTGTGTGGGATAAATGATTCAAAAAACGATTTCTGAAATTTGGCATGGTGACGTTGGGATAATCGCCTGTTGGCGTGAACATGGGAAAAGTTTGGATGTGAATATCGGGAATATTTTTTTCGCGCGCGAGCGTGTGCGCGCCGACGGCATGAGCGAAAGTATGAATGATGAGGTCTGCATCTTGACTTGCAATTTCGGTTTGACGAAAAATATCTGCGCCGATTTCAACCGCATGACTCATCAGTTCACTGATTTGTTTGATGAAGTTATAACCCGCATCATTGAGTTTGCGACTTAAATCTTCAGGGTCGCCTGCAAGTGGAATAAAATTTATTTTATATTCTTCAATTAGGTTTTTGAATCGAGCAGGGGCGGCAAGTGTAACTTTGTGACCGCGATTCATTAACCCGATAGATAATGGAAGAAAAGGTTGCACATCGCCGCGCGAGCCGTAGGTGAGGATTGTGATGTTCATAAAAAAATCGGTGGTCGAGTAGCCTGAGGCGATAGCCGAGGACGTATCGAGACCACCAGTTAATAAAAGTTGCTTTGTTAAAGTGGTGGTCTCGATACGTTGCTCATTACATTCGCAACTACTCGACCACCGAATCATTAATTCATCTCCTGCCTACCAGATAACGCTCTCAACAAAGTATTTTGGTCAGCATATTCCAAGTCACCGCCAACAGGTAAACCGCGTGCAAGGCGTGTGACATGCACATTGAACTGGCGCAATTGACCTTGTAAATATTGAGCAGTTGCATCGCCTTCCATGCTGGGATTCGTGGCAAGGATAATTTCTTTCACTCCCCCATTGGCAACTCGCATCAATAACTGTTTAATTTTCAAATCATCGGGACCAACGCCCTCAATCGGAGACAGCACACCTTGAAGGACATGATATTTTCCATTATAGCCACCAGTACGTTCCAATGCTAAAACATCGAGTGCTTCTTCAAGCACACAAATCATAGATGAATCACGTTTAGGTGATTCACAAATTTCGCAACGTTCTCTACCTGCTTCCATGATGTTAAAACATTCGGGACAAAATGCCGTATTGATTTTGAGATTTGCTAACGCGTTTGATAAATCTCCTGAGATTTCATCAGGCATACGCAATAAATAGAAAGCCAGCCTCGAAGCAGATTTGGGTCCGATGCCTGGTAAGCGTTCGAGGGCAGTGATTAAATTTTGGATGGATTCAGGTAAGAGCATAGTATACAAGTACACACGGAAACAAGTAAACATGGATTGGCACAACTTGTGTACCTGTTTACTTGTTTACCTGTTTACATCAAAACGGAAGCCCACCCGCTAGTGGACCCATCATCTTCTCTTGCAAAGCTCGTGATTCATCCAATGCCATATTGACAGCAGATAAAACCATATCTTGCAACATTTCAGCATCGGCATCTTTCAAAAAGTCGGGCGAGATTTCAACCGATTTGCATTTTTGGTCACCAGTCATGGTGACTTTAATTGCGCCACCACCTGCCGTTGCACTGACAGTTTCTTCAGCGAGTTTTGCTTGCGCCTCAGCCATTTGCTGTTGCATTCGTTGCAGTTGTTGCATCATATTATTTTGCCCGCCCATTGCGGGTCCTTTGTTAAATCCTTTTGCCATTCTTTAGTCTCCTAGTTTGCTAGTCAAATAGTCTACTAGTTAATTTTAGTCGTTGTAAAATAAATTAAAACATACACAGTATCGCTTTTAAGAGCGAAAAATTTATATATGATAATAAATTATTTGTTATTTTACAATTTTAAAAATTTATACACCACTGCCAAAAGTTTCTAAATGGTGGATAATTGTTATAAAGATACCAATACAAAAGCAGTGCTAATCCTAAAGTATTTGTGACTGTAAGTAAAAGAACAAACAAAATTATTAATCTCACAACACCGTATAAAAGTCTTTCCATACCAGCCTCCTTTAATATAAACTCATAATGATTATTTTTGCTTTTTGATTGATTCAACCCATTCTGGGGTATTGGCTTGGGTGTTTACAAAAAACCTACGAACTTGCCCCTTCCAAAGAATCTTTATAAAATTTAGATTTACACTTCCAAATAAAAATTTTTCTGTAAACTCATTTACCTCAGATATATCATTTAAAGGATAAATCATTTCATATGGGGTTATTTTATATTTTATATCACAACCTAAAAAAATAACCTTCTTATTTGTGAGATATAACTCTCCAATCGCATCCTCAATATTTTTATCTCCATTGTAATATTTTACATTATTCTCTTGTTTGACTACATACTCATCTATTTCAAGTGTATATCGAGCATCATCATCTGTGGCAGTAAGATGATCAATTGGGTTAATAGGATTTATTGCTTTACTTCTAAATCTGTAAACTAATTCTCGTGTTTTTCCTCGTTTCTTTTCAGCATCCTTGATTTTTTTTGCAGTTGTGGAGATTTCGTCTCCACAACCCGAACAAAACTTAGCGCCTACATAAGTTTTGCTTTCACAAATTAAGCATGTATATAATAATGCTGTACCGCACTCTGGGCAAAATTCTGTACGAGGTGGGTTCTCATTTTTGCATTTAGGGCAAATTACAGGTTTTGTACCAAAAGTAACCTTTCCAATAACCTCAGCAACGACCTGATTTGTTACCCGCTGTTTTTGTAAATTATATTTGCTCATAAAAATAGACTCCCTGCAATTTTTGCGGCGGTTATCAAAGATGTAACAAGATTTGAAGCAGATGTCATACCATCTAATAGGCTTTTTGCACCTTCAATATGCTCAAGAATTGGCTGCTTTTTTGCATCAGGTTTCCTAACTTCAGTAATGGCTTTCTCAATATGCGATTTAACATCGGTTGATATTTTCTTTTTAACAAGACCTTTTTTTGTCGCTTTATTGATTTCAGAAATTAATTCTCTTAATTCGACTACAAGATCTTCTTTATTTTGAACTGTACCGAAGTTCACACTGTTAATAGTCTCTGCAACTACTTGGTTGGTCACCTTTGAGTGACTCAAATCGAATTTTGCCATTGCCTATCTCCTTTGCAAAAACTCATGAGAAAATAAAATTTGAGACTATAAATCAATTTTACTGTTTGTTCGCCATCAACTCAATCTAAGCGCTCAATTACCAATTACCCAATTACAAAACTAGCAAACTATCCAACTACCAAACTAGATAACTAATCAATCCATATCCACAATTTCGCCGCCATGTTGAATGGCAGTTGCCACCATACCATCGCCTGAAATGTTCGCGGGCAGTTTGCCTTTGGCATTCGTCACCACACAACGCACGGCAACATCCACATGAAAATGGTCTTTGATGAGTCGCGCAATCACTTCAATTTGGTCAGGCTTATTCAACTTCTCCACCAGCACATCACTCGCCATGCCAAGCAACAAAGTTTTTCCCTGCACATCAATCATGCGAACTGAATTCAATAACGCCGCAAGATTCGCTTGTGATTTTGGAAGCGTGGCGATGAGACTCTTCCATGCTTTGACGATGTCATTTGAATTGATAACTGATTTTTCAGATGGAACATCCGCTTCAGTCTTGACCTCAGGCTTGGTTGCTGAAACCTCAGGCTTTGACTTGGCTGATGAAACAGTAGCAGGCTTCGGCGTAGATTGAAGCGGTTCTTCATCTAATATTTCTGCTAAAGCCAGTTCCAGACTCAATGATGGTTGCCACCCACCGCGTAAATCTGTGGCGGCGTTGTTGAAAATTTTCATCATTCGCAAAACATCAGTTTGATTAAATGATTTTGCATGTTCTTGCATTTGCGTTTTGACTTCTCGTGTGGCTTCGACTTGTTCGATGTTGCCCATTTGAATGAGCATGAGCCCGCGCGTGTATTCAACAAGTTGACGAGCAAGTGAACGTGGGTCTGCGCCAGAATCAAGCGCGTGATGAATCGTTTCAAGTCCGCGCGCAGGTTCGTGATTAAGAATGGAAGCGATGACATCCAAAACAGTTTGGCTGGTTGCAGTTCCCAAAACTTGTTGAGCAAGTGCCAGCGTGATTTTTGTTCCTGTAGATGCGAGTTGGTCGAGCAGAGATTGTGCATCGCGCATTCCACCAGCAGATTGACGAGCAATTAAAGTAAGTGCTTCATCATCTGCTTGAATGTTTTCGGCTTTGATAATTTCTTTTAAGTTGGAGACGATTTCATCAATCGGCACACGCCTAAACTCATGACGTTGGCAACGCGATAAAACGGTTGCAGGAATTTTATGAATTTCAGTAGTAGCCAAAACAAAGATGGCATGTGGAGGTGGCTCTTCTAAAGTTTTTAACAAAGCATTGAACGCGGCAGTTGAAAGCATGTGAACTTCGTCAATGATGTAGATTTTATATTTACCTTGTGATGGCGAGAAATTAATTTTGTCTCGCAAATCACGGACATCATCAACGGATGTGTTGGACGCGGCATCAATTTCAATCAAATCGAGAAAACGATTTTCATTGACGGCTTTGCAATGCTCACAGGTATTATCAGGTCGTTGACTTAAATCTTCGTTGAGACAATTCACTGCTTTGGCAAGCAAACGCGCAACGGTTGTTTTCCCTGTCCCACGCGGACCTGCAAATAAATAAGCATGTCCCACACGATTGGCTTTAATCGCATTCGTCAAAGTTTGGACGACGTGGTCTTGTCCAATTACAGAGTCCCATTGTTTTGGGCGGTATTTACGGTAGAGGGCTTGAGTCATTTTATTTTTATATTCGGTGGTCGAGTAGCCCGAATGTTCTTTGAGGGCGTATCGAGACCACAATTTATTGTAATCTCTTTATTTATAAAAAGTGCTTAATTAACTACTGGTCTCGATACGACATTCGCCAACGAACGGCTCATGTCTACTCGACCAGCGGAGTTTTTATGGCACTCGATATACCGCTCTCAAATTTCCTTGCGAATCATATAACATTGCGTTCTCGCCTGAACTCCAAACGGAGTCACCGATACCCCAGTATAAATCAATCACGCTATCTGTGCCTGCAATGGTATGAACTTGTACTGCGCCATTTTGATACAAAGTCAATTGCGGGAATGTGTATGTATTGCCATTATCGTCTTTCAATTGCCACGAAGTTAAATTCAATTCTCCTTCGCCTTCAAAACGTATCACCACAATTTCAGATTCTAAAATACCTGCCGCCACTACACTGCTAATTTTTACAGGAATATCAGATTGTAATTCTGTACTTGTTGATGAGGAAACATTTGTTATTGGAGTGGCTTGTATTACAGCTGGTTGTATCGTCGCGCGATAATTTCTGTCATACCAAAATAACATCCCACCTGTCACAGTGGCTGAAACCAAAGCATTGAGTAATAAATATTGGATGAGTTTACGGCGTTCCATTGCTTATTTCTCACTAGGCAATGGTCTTTGTCTAGTTTGTTGGCGATTTGTCACTGTAAATTTTCCTTCAAGAACCAAGCCCTCAATTTTAAGTAAGGCTAAAATTTGTTCGTAAGGTTCGTGTGGTGTGGCAGGGTCAAAACGAAAATAAACAACACCTAAAGGAACTGGCATTCGAGATTTATAAATTAAATCTCCATAATCACGGTCAAAGGTTAGGATAATTAATTTTTCCTTTGCGGCACGCGAAAGAACAACCAAATCTTTTTCACCTGCCATTTCTTCTGCTACTGCAATCACATCATATCCTGCATTTCGTAATAACCGTACACTTGCTAAAGGAAAATTTTCGTTTGCAAGATACTTCATAAGGAAATGAGCCTAAACAGAAGAAAGGAATAAAGTTTCTTCACGCATACTTTCTGCAACGTATGCAAAAACTGCACGCAAAGATTCAGAGGTTAGCGTTGGGTAATTTTCAAGAACTTGTTTTTCTGTCCAGCCAGCCGCAAATAAACCGACAATAAAATCTATTGCCAAGCGCGTGCCTTTCACAACTGGCTTTCCCATCAAAACTTCAGGGTCTGAGTGGATATACTTTTTCCAGTCCATATTTATCTCCAATTTCAACGGCATGGTCATTATAACATCACCGCTTCATTGAAATCGCTACCCAATCATTGATTTGACGAACTTCACCTCTGACTAATCCTTTCGCCTGACCCGCTTCTATCACACTTTCGGCTTGGTGACTTAAAATTCCGCTTAGGATTATCTCCCCATCCTTTTCTATTAAATCCGCAAGCCCTGCATCAAATAGGCGTATCAAAACTGGAGCGAGAATATTCGCCACCACCAACGGCGCGGACTTAAACTCAAATTGACCATTCAATACTTCCGTCACTGAACCTTGACCTAGAATCAACTCATCACCAATTTCATTTACATCCGCATTCTCACGCGAGTTCTTGACTGATTCAATATCAATGTCTACACCTAAAACTTTGTTTGCTCCAAGTTTCAATGCGGCGATGGATAAAATTCCAGAGCCGCAACCGACATCTATGACGGTTGACCGCTGACGGCTGACATCTTTATTCGCGGTCTGCGGTCTATCGTCTGCGGTCGTTTTATCAAAATACACATCCATCAACTCAAGGCATAATTGCGTCGTTGGATGTGTTCCCGTTCCAAACGCCATGCCCGGGTCAATTTTGATGGGGATACGAGTCGGTTCGGGGTTCTGCAACCAAGCAGGGAGTATTAAGAGGCGTTCTCCTATCAAGATTGGTTTGTAGTGTTGCTTCCATGCTTCCATCCAGTTTTGGTCAGCGATTTGTTTATAAGTTGGGGTTGGCACAGGTTGAATCATCCCCAAATAAAAAAGTGACTCTTCAATTTTTTGTCTCGTCTCTTCGAGTCCGTCATTCACTTCCAAATACGCACGGACTGTAATTGGACCTGTGGCTGTGCCTTCATCTTCTTCATCATTGAATTTCACACCTTGCTCGGTCATCACGCCATTGGGGGCGAAACGCGCCAACACATCCGCAACGGATTCGGCGAGTTCACCATTTACTGTTAAAGAAATTTCAAGCCAATTCATTTGTCAGTTTTATCGGCACGATAGAATTTAATTTGCGCTTTTTCAAGTGTGACCAAGCCTGCTTTGATGTGTGGGTCAATGAGTGCAAAAAATGTTTCAAGTTTTTCTTTGGTATCTACAATTTCAATAATCATGGGCATATCTTCAGACAGGCTTTCAATTTTGAACGTGCGAATATAATGCGTGTTTGCGCCATAGCCCATTGTGCCGCGTAAAACAGTTGCGCCTGCTAAGCCTTGTTCACGTGCTTGAAAGACAATCCATTGATATAAAGGTTTGTTTTCGTGTTTATCTGATTCTCCGATAAAGATACGAAGTAAGTAGCCTTCTTCTGGTAATTTCATATCTACCTCCAGATTAAGTAAGAGACCGTGCGACCAAGCCATACAGCCAAAAGTCCGATAATGACATTTGCGCCGATATTGGCAAGTGCGCCTAGCATTTGACTATCACGCGCGAGATTAAGTGTTTCATTGCCAAAGGTTGAAAATGTGGTGAAGCCACCTAGAATGCCAATAAAAACAAATAGGCGTGACTCGCTGGTAAACACGCCGCGACTTTCGGCAAGTTGCGCGAGAAAGCCAATTACAAAACAACCAATGACATTCACAGCCAATGTGCCGTACGGAAAGTTAATGCTTTTGGTGGTTTGCTGGACATACACGCTGAGCAGATAGCGTAAAACCGAACCGATAAATCCACCAGCACCGACGAGAAGAATGTTTGTCAAATTAACTCCAATACATGACGATAGACCACAGACCGCTGACCGCCGTCTATCGTCCACCGTCTGCGGTCAGGTTTTTGAATGTCCAACGAATCAAATCTTTTTCGGCATACAACATTTGAGGCAAATCATTTATATCAAAATATTTCATCTCTGAAATTTCATGCGAGGGTTTAAATTCACCTTCCACAATTTTACACAAATACACAATACTAAGATGAGGAAATTCTTTTGCAGAAGAAACTTTCAACAATTTTTCAACTTCAATCTTTATATTGGACTCTTCATAAAATTCACGAACTATCGCCTCATCAGGTTGTTCACGATATTCCAACCCCCCACCAGGAATCCCCCATTCAAATTTTCGATAGGTATGTTTGAACAGCAAAACTTTCCCTTCTTCATCAAAAATCAATGTGCACACACCTGCATTGAATTTTGGTTGAGTGAGTCGCGTTGCTAAAACATGAATCCACATGGGCATAAAACGCCACAGACTTAATAAAAATTTCATTTTATATTCTTATTTCAGCCAGCGGATTTTAATTTCTTTTTCTAAAGACTTAAATTCTTTATCGCCTGTTATCACTTCGCCATTTCGTAATTTAGCCAATGCCGCGGCAAAACAATCTGCATAAGAAATGTTTCCAATTGTTTTGTACAAAGCGGCTTGCCTTGTTAATGTCCAATCCACATCTACAATTTCAATAGGCATTTCTCTAATTTGTTGAATGTATTTTTCAGCAGACTGCATAGAATTTGAACGAGAGACTGAATAGAAAACTTCTCCTAAATTGACCACACAAATCGCTAATGTGGCTTTTCCTTCTTGTGCATCTAAAATTAAATCTTCAATATACTGCGCGCCTGTTTCATCGTTAAAAAAAGCCATTAATGCAAAAGAGTCAAGAATTTTAGGAATCATTACTTGCCCCTCTCTTTATCCTTTTTTCTCTCTTCCATTAATACTTCTAGTGCGCCACTTCCCTTTAGCGAACCGCGTAGGCTTTTCAAATATTCTCGCGTAATGGGGCGAAGGATAATTTCTTTACCCGTATCCACAATTACGATACGAGTTTTTGGAGTAATGCCGTATTTCCTGCGCAACTCAGCAGGTATCACTATTTGGCCTTTCACTGTAATAAATGCTTCCATTTCAAACTCCTTTGTTTAGAAAATAATACATCAAAGCAAAAAGTAAGTCAAGGATATAAAAGTAAAACAAGTGATTTGATTTACAACTCCAGAGCTCTTCGCTATAACAAAAAGCGAGCAGACTCCTCATCCACTCGCTACTGATTACCGATTACTGATTACCGCTCTACCTACCCACCCAACGCCTCATTCAACCAATCCAAAAATCCTTTTTCCTGCGGTTTCACTGTCGTTCCCAAACTCTCTGCCAATTTCTCAAACAACTCACGTTGTTCTTTGGTTAACTTTGTTGGCACAGCCACATTCACAATCACCAATTGATTGCCGCGATGCTTTTGTCTTAAATAAGGAACGCCTTTTCCTTTCAACGTAAAGACTTTGCCAGGTTGCGTCCCAGCAGGGATTTTTAATTTATCATCACCATCTAACGTTGGTACATCAACTTCTGCACCAAGCACAGCCTGTGCCACATTAATATCAAGGTTGAGGATAACGTCATTCTCTCGACGCTTAAAAAATTGATGCGGTTTTACATCTAAGACCAAAAACAAACTGCCGTTCGGTCCGCCAAAAGTTCCTGGTCCACCTTCGCCATTCAAACGGATTTGTGTGCCATGGTCAACGCCAGCAGGCACTTGCACTTTTTTCTTAACGCGTTTTCTTTCCAAACCATTGCCGCGACAAGTGGTACAAGGTGAGGAAATAATTTCACCACGTCCATTACAAGTATTGCATGGATACGTTTGCACCATCTGACCCAAAAATGTTTGGCGAACTTGCCTTACTTCACCTTGACCATTACAAGTAGAACATTTTACAGGTGTTGTGCCTGGCTCTGCACCTTTACCACTACAACGTGAACAAGTTTCATCACGTTCAAATTCAATTTCTTTTTCAACACCAAAGACCGCTTCTTCAAACGACAAAGAAATTGCCATTTGCAAATCACGTCCACGCCGCGGCGCATTGCGAGCACGTCTTCCAGTTTGAAAACCAAAACCACTAAACAAGTCTTCAAAAATATCGCTGAAATCTACCGTGTAATCATGGAAGCCACCATTGCCACCCAAGCCTGCTTTACCAAAACGGTCATAACGCGCGCGCTTCTCCGAATCCGAAAGCACACCATACGCCTCGTTAACTTCCTTAAACTTTTCTTCAGCGTCTGGTTCTTTATTCACATCGGGATGATACTGGCGCGCTAATTTACGAAACGCGGCTTTGATTTCATCATCACCAGCGTTTCGATTCACACCTAAAACATCATAATAATCGTTGCTCATAATTAAGTTACAAGTGATAAGTAACGAGATGCAAGTATTTTTACAACTTGTTACTCGTTACTCATTTCTCTTTACTCTTTGACTTCACCTTCAACTACATCAGGGTTTTCATTTGATGAACTTCCAGCATCTGATGAAGAACCCGCTTCGCTCCCTGCCCCAGCCTGATTCTGCTCATACACACTGGCACCTATCTTTTGAATTGCCTGCCCCAACGCCTCTGTTGCAGACTTCATCTTTTCTACATCTTCCGTCTGCGCCACAGACTTAACTTCAGCAACTTTGGATTCAATGTCACTGCGAACTTCAGCAGGGACTTTGTCACCAAACTCACGCAATGCTTTTTCAGCGGCATAGACTGTGTTATCAGCATGATTTTTTGCTTCGATTAATTCTTTGCGTTTTTTATCTTCCTCAGCATGAGACTCAGCATCTTTACGCATTTGTTCAACTTCGGCATCGCTTAATCCAGATGATGCCGTAATCGTAATATGTTGTGACCTTCCAGTTGCTTTATCTTTCGCACTGACTTTCAAAATGCCATTTGCATCCACATCAAACGTCACTTCAATTTGAGGCATCCCTCGTGGGGCTGGCGGAATGCCATCCAAAATAAATTTACCCAAAGATTTATTATCCGCCGCCATTGGGCGTTCACCTTGCAGAACATGAATCTCAACTTGAGTCTGATTATCACCTGCAGTTGAAAACACTTGTGTACGTCTGGTAGGAATCGTTGTGTTTCTTTCAATTTGAGCAGTTGCCACACCACCTAATGTTTCAATGGCAAGCGTCAATGGGGCAACATCTAATAAAAGAATATCTTTAACTTCACCACCTAAAACACCTGCTTGAATCGCCGCGCCGATGGCAACCACTTCATCAGGGTTAACTCCTTTATGTGGGTCTTTACCGAAGAATGCACGCACACGGTCTTGAATAGCGGGCATACGAGTCATACCGCCAACTAAGACAATTTCATGAATATCGCCTGCATTTAAGTTCGCGTCAGATAATGCTTGCTTGACAGGCGCAATCGTTCGGTCAACAAGGTCAGCAGTTAATTGTTCAAACTTGGCGCGAGTCATGGTCATCACCAAATGTTTCGGACCATTCGCATCTGCAGTCAAATACGGCAAGTTGATTTCGGTTTGCATCACGGTTGAAAGTTCAATCTTTGCTTTTTCAGAAGCCTCTTTCAAACGTTGCAATGCCTGGCGGTCATTATGCAAATCAATGCCATTATCTTTTTTGAATTCTTCAATCAAATAATCCATGATGCGTAAATCAAAATCATCGCCACCGAGGAAGGTATCACCACTGGTAGCGCGAACTTGAAATACACCATCACCTACATCTAAAATCGAAACGTCAAACGTACCACCACCTAAGTCATACACGACGATGACTTCATTTTTCTTTTTATCTAAACCATACGCCAATGAAGAAGCAGTTGGCTCATTGATAATTCTCAAAACTTCTAAGCCTGCAATTTTGCCAGCATCTTTTGTAGCATTGCGTTGGGCATCATTAAAATAAGCAGGGACAGTAATGACTGCTTGCGTAATCGTTTCACCTAAATATGCTTCTGCATCTGCTTTAATCTTGCCAAGAATCATTGCCGAAACTTCTGGCGGAGAATAATCTTTGCCACCGAGTTCAACACGCACATCGCCATTATCCGCTTCTTTGACAGCATACGGCACGCGCTTGCGCGTTCGTTCCACTTCTGCATCACCAGATTTTCTTCCCATGAATCGCTTCACAGAAAAAATTGTATTTTGTGGATTCGTAATTGCTTGGTTGCGTGCTACACGCCCCACCAAACGTTCACCATTTTTATTCACTGCTACAACAGAAGGTACTAATCTTTCACCTTCAGCAGATGGAATCACTATCGGTTCGCCGCC